>CAYGQU010000155.1:0-6881 GCA_964352045.1 uncultured Planctomycetaceae bacterium | reverse complement strand
ATGTGAGTTTGCGTGTACTGTCGCCGTGGTTGGAGGGTAGTCGACAATGCCTGCTGATTTTCTCCAACTTGCTGGCAAGACGGTTTTGGTAACTGGCGTTGCCAATAAAAAAAGTGTTGCTTGGCACATAGCAAAGCAATTGGCCGAAGCTGACTGTCGGGTGATCTACTCGGTGCGCAGCGAAGCGAGGCAAGAACAGGTCTTGAAGCTTGTCGGGCCTGAGGCGGATGTCCTCATTTGTGATGTTGAGCAACAAGAACAAATTGATCAACTGGCAGATTACGTCGCAAAACTTTGCGAAGAGCGGGGCGAAAAACTCGCCGGTTTAGTTCACTCGATTGCCTTTGCCGACTACGACAGCGACGACATAGCCAATGGCCCCAAGCCTTTTCATGAAACGACGCGCAAAGCGATGCTGCGGACGTTTGATATCTCCTGCTTTTCGCTCATAGCTTTGTCAAATGCTCTGAAAGAATCGTTTGCCGAAGAGGCTTCAGTAGTCACCATTTCAATTAGTACGACCGAAATGGCGAGCGAAAACTACGGTTACATGGCTCCGATCAAGGCTGCTTTGGACGCTTCGCTCGCCTTCCTCGCCAAATCTTTTAGCCAGTTTAGCCAGGTCCGTTTCAACGCGGTTGCCCCTGGTTTGTCGAAGACGAGCGCCTCGGCCGGAATCCCTGGTTATGTCGATTCCTATTTGTATGCCGAGAAAGTGACTTTGCGTGGGAAATCAGTCCAAACCTCCGAAGCAGCGTCGGCAGCCCTCTTTTTGCTAAGCCCCCGTTCTTCGGGAATGAATGCCCAGAAACTGGTAATTGATGCAGGAATGCGAGTCAATTACTTCGATGATTCGGTCGTCTCAACAGTCGTTGATAATAGTTGAGAAGCCCAATTTTCGCGGTAAGTATCGCCTGAGTGGCTCTTAGTTGGTTGTCAGACCAAACAACACGCACAGGACCGAGGCACGGGTAATAGGCATTGTAAGGCTTCAAATCTTCCCCGATCTGGGCTCCAGCGCGCTAAAACAGTAGCCCTTCTATGAAGTCCATGATAGGCTTAACTACTAGGCCAGTCATGATTTGCGACCATTTTGGTAAGGATTCCTCAGAATCCATTGCCTTCGGGGCGAGGCACTTCTTTGATTGGTTGACTGTTCGTCGGTAGGCAAACTTTTTTGTTTATCGTTCGACAAGGGCAAAGTGTGGGGAATAGGTTCCTCGACAGGCGGCCCACTTATCCGAATGCGATTCAAACAAACCATTATTCTGTTTCAGTTACTGTTTGCTACTTTGGCGAGCAACAAAGCAAAATTCAAATTAGCTTTCTCCGGATAGCGGATGACTCAGGCAACCGCCGACAAACTGATTGATCTGATTCGCAAAAGCGAATTGGTACCCCCGAAAAAGCTTGACCGCTTTCTCGCGGCGCTACGCGAACGCGTAGGTCGGATGCCAAGCGACCAGCAAGAACTCGCCAAGCTGATGGTCGAAGATGATCTCATCACCCAATGGCAAGCTGACAAGCTGCTTGCAGGTAAACATCGTGGGTTCCATCTGGGCAAGTACATGTTGCTAGGTGCGATCGGCAAGGGGGGCATGAGTCATGTCTATCTTGCTGAACATATCCTAATGAAGCGTCGCGTAGCGATCAAAGTGTTGCCTAAGCAACGTGTGAAGGATAAGTCCTACCTTTCGCGATTTCAGCTCGAAGCCCGTGCTGCGGCTCGGCTTGATGATCCGAACATTGTCCGCGTCTTCGACATAGATAACGAAGGGGACACTCACTACATCGTCATGGAGTATGTCGAGGGGCAAGACTTGCACCAGCTCGTCGGCAAAGAGGGGGCGATTTCTTACAACAAGGCGGTCGATTACATTGCCCAGGTCGCGGGTGGGCTAGAGCATGCTCACCAAATGGGCTTAGTACACCGCGATATCAAACCAGCGAACTGCTTGCTGCTCAAGTCGAATAATGTGGTTAAGTTGCTCGACATGGGGCTGGCTAAGCTGACCGATGACGAAACGTCTCTCACCCTCGCTAACGATGAAAATGTACTAGGAACGGCCGACTACCTTGCGCCCGAGCAAGCGCTTAATAGCCACAGTGCCGATGCTAGGGCCGACATCTACAGCCTCGGCTGCACGCTTTATTTCCTTATCGCTGGAAGACCACCCTTCCCTGAAGGGACGATCTCGGAACGACTGCTCAAGCACCAGGTGGAAGAGCCCGAGAGCTTGCTCAAGCTTCGTCCTGACTGCCCTCTATCGCTCGTCGATATTTGCCGTCGTATGATGGCAAAAAAACCTGAGCAGCGTCCTCAAACAGCGGGCGAAATTGCAACGATCTTGCGTAATTGGCTTGCTGATCGAGACTATGATGGCGGGAGCGGTTCGGGGCTTGGTGGTGGGAGCGGCTTAGGAGCCAGTGGCAGCAGTGGATTGGGTAGCGGCATCGGGAGTGGCATTCTGAATCGCTACGCCGCGATGGCTAAGCCTAGTTCGGGGGCTGGCACCGGAAATAGTCAAGGTTCAAACGATGACACGAAAAAACTATACGCCTCGAGTTCGCAAGGAACTGACGAAGACATTGGCCTTGCCCCGCTCGAAGAAGAAAACGAAGTAAAAAACAACAAACGAAATAAGAAGGCCTCCGCTTCATCGGGTGTACTTTCCGACGAAAGTGGGCCCAAGCTAACAGGCTCAGGACGGGTTATTAGCACATTGAGTTCACCTTCCTCGCCGCAAAAGTCAATCTTCGACGAAGAATATGCCAAAGAGGAAGAAGACGACCCGATAGCTAGGCGTGCTGCTCGATCAGGGACTTACGATCCGTTACACCCTCCCGGCTATGTTAACCCTTATACAAAAACTTCGCCTTGGTTGTGGGTAGGCATTGCTGCTGTGGTACTTCTGATTGGTTTCGTTCTATTCCAATTCTTAGGTTGATACGAAATCTTTTTTAGCACACTTTTGTGTACATATGCCAAGTCTTCTCTGCCGCTCTTGTGGCTAAATTGAGTCGTGTAGGATACGTGGTTCCATCGGCCTAGCGAGTTTACTTAGCCGATAAGAGTTAACGGCCGATGGGTTCACCTATCAGAGGTGACGTTACGTTAAAGGCAGGTGAATCTACCGCCGTTAGGGTCCCATCGAAGAGAACCTCGATTAGGCGTCAGAACCACTTACCCTTGTATTTATAATTCAATTCGGCAGTATGCAAGAATGTCCACAAAACCGAGTAGGGTCCGCACAGCGGACCCTACTCTACTGAAGCCGTTTACCTGCAAATCAAACCATTCGCAACCGGGAAATCAATCAGTCACCGACGCCGATTGCAAACGTGGTCCCGCTTGCGAAATCGAAGCATCTTCGCCACTTTCGAATTGATGAAAATTCTGAATAAAGAGTCCAGCTAGCTTGTCTGCCGTGGCATCGTATGCCGCAGGATCAGCCCAAGAATTGCGTGGGATCAGAATCTCATCTGGCACATGGCCACAACTCGTCGGAACCTCGAAACCAAACACAGGGTCGGTTTGCGTTGCCGATTGCGCGAGCGATCCGTCATGAATCGCATTGATAATGGCTCGCGTGTATTTGAGGCTCATGCGTGCCCCCGTGCCATACGCTCCGCCACTCCAGCCAGTATTCACCAAATACGCTTTGGTGCCATGCTCTCGCATTTTCTTGGCAAGCAAGTGAGCGTATTTCGTTGGATGCCAAACCAAGAATGGAGCCCCAAAACAAGCAGAGAACGTCGCTGCTGGCTCCGTAACGCCAACCTCAGTTCCGGCCACCTTGGCTGTGTAGCCACTGATAAAGTGGTACATAGCTTGCTCGGGTGTTAATAAGCTAACCGGCGGCAAAACACCGAAGGCATCGCAGGTGAGGAAAACAATATTCTGCGGATGCCGGCCCCGACAAGGAATCTTGGCGTGGGGGATGAACTCGATGGGATAACTCGCCCGTGTGTTTTCCGTTAGGGAACTATCATGGAAATCAACGCGACGGGTCACTTTGTCTTGGACGGTGTTTTCAAGCACCGTGCCAAATTTGATTGCTCCGTAAATTTCAGGCTCGCTTTTTGACGAGAGATCAATGCACTTGGCATAGCATCCCCCTTCGATATTGAAGACGCCTGCGTCACTCCAGCCATGTTCATCGTCACCAATGAGGTCGCGTTCGGGATCGGCCGAAAGCGTTGTTTTGCCCGTTCCTGAAAGGCCAAAGAAGAGTGACAAATCTCCCTTTTGCCCTTCGTTTGCCGAGCAGTGCATTGAGAGAACTTCTCGCTTGGGAAGCAAGTAGTTCATGATCGTGAAGACGCCCTTTTTCATCTCGCCAGCGTATTCACTGCCAAGAATTACAAATTCGCCAACGGCAAAGTTCAATGCCACACTCGTTGTCGTTTCAACCCCTTCGACCGACGGATCAGCTGGGCACTGACCCGCATTGAAGATTACATAATCAGGATCGCCAAAATGGTTCGACTCTTCTTGAGACGGACGAATCAGCATGTTGTGCATGAAGAGTGCGTGATAGGGACGCGAACAAATCACACGTACTTTGATCCGCTCTTTGGGACTCCAGCCGGCGTAGGCATCGACAACATAAACACGCTCGCAATGGTTGAGGTAGTCGATCGCAATGGCGCGATTCTTGCGGAAAGATTGCGTGCTAAGAGGGATATTGACATTACCCCACCATACATCGTCACGGCTAGTAGGCTCTTCGACGACCCGTTTGTCTTTTGGACTGCGACCCTTTTTTTCACCTGAATAGGCAGCCAATGCCCCGCTGGCAGTAATTTGAGCCCCGTCGTATAGGACAGCGTGCTCATACAATTCCGCAGGAGAAAGATTCCGTAGAATCTGTTTGGCATGAATTCCGTAGGCAGATAGATCGGCTTGATAAGCCATTTTGGTTCCCTCAACTTTCTTGTGATTCTTGCTTGGGTACCTGAAAAAATTCAACAATCGACTTGGAAGCAAACAACTCGAATTGACCTGTTATTCTCGTCTTTGTTAGCTTTCTTCTCTATTAAGTATATCGGGATTACTTTGTCTTAAAAGAAGCTTTCGTTGCGTCATAATGTCGCTGCTTACGTTCTACCACGATACTAGTTAGTAATCAGGTAGGAAAAGAAAAACGGTGGTCATCCGTCGATGACCACCGTAATCGATTGTCGAACTCTTACTGCTAAAAGCTTAGCTCGCTTAAATGAGTATGGGCTTACCTAGCGCGCGACGCACAGGAACCAACTGACCCGCATGCATCATCGGATGCGTAAACATCATGATGAACATCTGCCCCACGGTGGGTACCATCTCGCGCATGCTTTCTAGTGGATTGGGTTCATCTAGTTGCGATTCGGGGATTTCAGCTAGGGCTGCCACTGATGCTTCGCGTGTCTTTTCGAGTAGCTCAAGATACTCAGCTTTTGTGCAATAGTCTGCTGGATTGGTGCTGATTTCTTTCTCGCGATCGTAAGCGCTAGCAAATCCCTCGGGAAGCGTTATCGACTTACCAGGATAAAGAGCATCTAGAAGCATTTTTTCTGACACAATCAAATGTCCTAGTTGCCACGCAACATGATTGCAACCATCGCCAGGACTCTTCATCAGATCGGCATCATCGAAGTCGCTGAGATAGGTCATGAGCACCATGTTGCTAATCGTTGAACTCGTTTGAATAGCTTCTTTTGTATTCATCGTAGTTTTCTCGGTTTAGTTGAATCGCGAGGGACGGATAAGTGATAAGTACGAAATGAATTGACCGCTGGTTCCGTTTTTATCAAACGATAATCGAATTGATAAGCATGCGAAAACCGATTGAGAACATCAGACCGACCGTAAAGCTCATCAGCGTGCCGATAATGATATACTCTGCCTCGAGTCGGTTCTGTTGGTTGGTTAACTCACCGAAGCGAAAGATGCTTTTGGCAGCAACCAAAAATCCTACCGCACCTAGCTCGCCGCTGAGGACAAAGAGATAAATCAACAGCCGTTCGAGACGACCAATGACGGTCCCTCCGTCGTAGAAGCCGCGTATCGGTTGAGATAGCACACGTTCTTCTTCCTTAGGCAAACTTGCCTCGAGCGTTTTACGTTTGTTCTTGAGCAGCCACCGTACCAATGAACCGGCCGGATAGGTAACGAAAAACGCTCCAAGAATCCAAAGCGAGATCACCACGGCATTAGGGTAACGCTCGAGGCAGAGGCTGAAGAGATAGATTGGATAAGCCCAAATAGGGACATGCATATTCAAAACCTAGGTGCTGAAAGGGACGGACCAAGGCAATCGTTGAAATAACGGGGTTGAATTAACGGGATGGCCAAAACCTATCAGATAGCCTGTCAGGCGAGAAGAATGTAGGGCTGATTCACTCATTCACAGCACTATGGTGCTGCCATCCTGAAAGTAAGCGCTATAGCGCTTACTTTAGCATAGTAAGCGCTATAGCGCTTACTTGTGGTGATTTTCAATCCAGTATCCCTTGATAGCACGAGAAATTACTTCCCAGCCTGCTTCGCTCAGATGCCGCCCCACGGTTTGTTTGCTGATTGGAATTGGCCACAGCTCACCAATCTCAGTTCCTGGCATGCCCCGCAAAGCCCCAGAAACCGCCCGAGCCCGGTTCTCGGTCCAATTCGTTTGGATAAGCGAATCGATAAAATGACAGACGAGGTCCCAACGCTCCGAGGTCCCTTCATCGGGATGCACAAAACGGAGCGTGCGATGCTTGCCGAGGCTTTCGCTGAGAGTGCGACCTGAGAGCCGAAAGGCTTCGCCATCGGCCTCTTCGATACCTAAACCGGTATCCGCATCAGGAACAAAATCGACGCTGCCGACCGCAATTGCCATGCGCGTATGGATTTGTAG
>CAYGQU010000154.1:0-6948 GCA_964352045.1 uncultured Planctomycetaceae bacterium | reverse complement strand
GGACATGCTCGAAAGTATCTTCTAATAATCGAACAGCCCATTTGAAGACAGGGCGACCTTGCATGGTCATGAGCCAATCTCGCGGTTCATCCTTGCCTTCTAGATCGAAAGGCTTTTCCGTACCGCCCACACAGCGTGTTAGCAAGTTGCTACCCGAACCATCGGCACCCAACGTGGCGGCTAGCATCCCCTGCTGCGGGGTCCCTGGTTCGAGGACCACTGCCCCCGCCCCATCGCCAAATAGGGGGAACGTCTTCTTATCATTTGCATCAAGCACTCGGGTGTTCGTATCGGCACCGATGACCAGCACCCTTCTTGCAGTGCCAGTCGAAATAAACTGAGCGCCGGTGACCAAGGCATACATGAAACCCGCACAGGCGGCTACCAGATCCATTGCTGGGCAATTCAGTCCCAAACGATTTTGGACCGTGCTCGCTGTTTGCGGTAACAAACGGTCGGGCGTGAAGGTGGCGAGGATTAGCAAGTCGATCTCCGAGGGATCGCAGCCAGCCGCTTCGATGGCTCGTTTGGCAGCGGTCGTAGCCAAGTCGCCGGTCGAGACGCCAGGCGGCGCGTGGCGTCGTTCGCGGATGCCTGTCCGTTGGATGATCCACTCAGGATCGCAACCGAGTCGACCAAGTTCTTCGTTGGTTACGATTTTTTCACCCAGGCAGCTGCCCGTTCCGGCAATTCGTACACCCATCAACCGACTAATCGGGCCTCGCTTTACGGAAACATCCTCATCGCTCATAAAAAACTGCCTACGCTCAGCGTTACCTGTAAATTGGGCGTTATCTAAATCGGGTGTTTTCAAATCAGGTCTTTATCACTTCTTTTTTACTTACGCCGAATTCTACAGCAAACTAAGGTTGCTAGGTACCGATCGGCAACCCCGCATGACGGGATGCTTAATAAAATCCGTAGATAATAGTCTTTTCTCAGGTACACCGAGCCCTTAGCTAGGACCTTAAGCTGCTTGCTGCTGGAGCACGGTTCGTTTGGGTAGCTTACGGTAGAGTCGGGCATTGCCCCGTTTGCCAACTTCTTCGACGGCACCCATTTCTCGCAAGGCGTAAGCGGCTCGTTGCGCAATCCAACGAGCCGAGTCCATAGCTTGAGCCAAATGCGAAGTGTCGAACTGCTTCGGTAATTTTCCCGGCACGAGTTGCCAAAGATCATAAGCGTTGCGAAAGCTGAGCGAATCACCGACCTTGGCAAGCCTCATGTCTTGGGCGACGTGATCGTTTTTTCGCCAACGACGACGCTTGCCATGGCCCGGGTAACGAAGCTCTTCCACCTCGACCAACAGGGCATCAAGCCGTAGCCGCTTGTGCGGAAAGGCCTTAGTAAAGTGAACGAGTTCGCTAAACAAATCAGCCAATTCGCCCCGTTTAGGACTCCATCGCTGGGAAACCAATTCACCGTCGCGTTCAGAGAGTTTGAGAATTCGCTTACGAGCCACAATCGGCTTAACGACCAAGACTTCGCTTTCCTTACACAGCTTGCGGATCTTGTCGCGAATTGATGATAAACCTGCATGCTGTACTTCGATCAACAGATCGTTTCGGACAACATCAATTCGGTAACGGCCCCGTTTGACTTCGATCTCACCTTCGGCGCTACGCCCTTTGCCCAATCCCTTGACCTGGGCATAGTGCTCTTTAAGCTGGCGGTGGAGCGAAGTTTCCATCGGCTTGGTCGTATGCCTTTAATATAAATAGCTTTAGCGTTTTACACCGAAGTCATCGACCGTGAAGAGGGTCGTCAGTTCGTAGCCCTTTGCTGCAAACGCTTCGCGGCCCCCTTCGAGTCGATCAACAATGGCAAGCACTCGCTCGACTTTCAAACCTTCGGCTTCACAAAGCTCAATCGCCTTGAGGCTCGAACCACCGGTGGTTACCACATCTTCGACGATGACTAAGCTCTCGCCTGATTTATACGGCCCTTCAACCTGTTGGCCTTTGCCATGCCCTTTGGGTTCTTTGCGGACCATCACGCCGCGTAAGGGAATGTTTTTTTGTCCTGCGATGGTGAGGATCGACGCCGTGATAGGATCGGCACCGATTGCCATGCCACCGACTAAGGGAGGCATCTCATCGCCAATGAGCTCCAGCATTCCTTCGCCGATGAGCTTCGCCCCTTGCGAATCGAGTGTCACTTGTCGGCAATCGAGGTAGTAACTGGCTTGTTTGCCTGAGGCGAGTGTGAAATCGCCAAACTGTAGGGCTTTGTCACAGATTAACTGGGCAAGAGCATCGCGGTCATACATAACAAAATATATTTCTACTAGATTCTACGACAGGTGTCAGCCTAATGTAGATACGTCTCAGCGGCGGATCGACACAACCGATCCGACTGACAAAATATCGTAGAGATCTGACGCGTCGTTGGAAGCCACCCTTAGTTGACCCTTATGGGTTTGATCGGGGGTTGGCATATCGCTCAAAGTAAAGCTGGCTCCCTGATCGTTGCGTAAAACCAGCATTCGGCCCGTGGTACCACCCGATGGAAGAATTTGCTTTTGATCGACCCGCCAAGTGGTGGAACTACCAATGATGCCATCAATTTGCACAGGAAACTTCCCTGCGAAACGATCATCGAGCATGAGCACTAATTCACCCGAACTCAGTACCACTTCAGCATCGAAAGGCCCGCGGACGACTTTCAGCATTTGGCCTGGCTCGACGCCATCGGAAGTTGCGATACCGTTGATCTTTGCTAACAATTCCCATGGCACGCTGTATTGTTGTGCAATGGATTCGAGCGTCTCACCTGCGCGCACCGTGTAGGCAGGTTCGAGGCGATGTTCAAGCGAATAAACTACCGTACCAGCCAGTTCGCTGAGCAACTTATCAACATCGTTTTTTTGTGCCGCGGTGAGCGTCGGAGCCCCATGCCATTGCGAGGCTAACAAATGCGCGCGGGTTAATTCATTTCGTTGCAAGGCTTCTTGAATTTTCATCCATGCGGTTGAGAATTCATTGCTTACTGGACTGACAGAATTTACCGAATTGACTGGCGTCGTTTCGCTGTAATCCAGAGGGGTCGTTTCCGAAGCTTCGTAATTTGGTTCGTAGCTTGCTTGAGGAGTTAAGCTAGGATACACCGAGGCGTTGTTAGCATAGGAGTTAGACTGCTGGGACACATTAGTCGGTGGCTGAATACCGCTCGACGTACCGAGCGAAGGAGCGCTACCAGAAATTGAAGCAACCTGTGTAGGTTGCTGTACTCCTGTTGTGGAAGCACCATCGTAACGTGCTTGGGGGATAATCGCCGGAAGTTGAAGCTCTTGGTCCGTTGTTGTTGGATTGTTTGGAACGGGAGCAGCACCCGTTGCATTTGGCATCGGGGGAAGCTCTGGTAACGATGGCAAACCAGTCGCTGCGGCAGCAGGTGCCGTCCGTGGCGTGACGCTTGCCTGCGAGGGATCAAAAACGGGCGCTTCGCTTGGTGCGGAGCTGTCGACCGCCGCGCTTCCCATCCCCTGGAAACTAGGGGCTTCCTCATAAGGGGACGCATCGCTATCCCAGCCGGTATCGAGCGAGACAGGTCCTTGTTTATTTATTTCAAGAGCGAGGAAGACCCCAAGTGCAGCTAACACAGCGATCGTGGCAAGCGGCCTGATGGTACTCATCGTAAGTTCTCCATAACATTCGATAACGACAACGAAACAAACCCCAATTAGCACTAAGTAGTTAACCGAATCCGATCCCTCATGGACTCGGTCAATTAGGGATTTTGGGCGCTGATTGGGAGATAAGAGTACCTAGAAGCCACAGATTGTCGCTACGCCAATCTCAACAGGATGCTAGCACAGTGAAGCGTGAGTTTTTGAGCATGAAAATTACGCGTAAATAGCGGAAGATATTCCTTCGTTGGCTACTTAACTGACATCTAAAAATAATCCTTAAAAAATTCTACTTGGTTATTGAATTGTCATAAACCTTCAACCGCGTTTTTGCCTTGCAGCTGACTTGTTGTTAGCAAACCGAACCTGCTTTCGAAGAATTGTCAAGCACATTATGAAAAAGTTATTGGGTGCTAGTTTGATTACAAACAGACCTATGTCATTGTCGCGGACGAGTTATAATGGAGATTGTCTTCAACAACATCTAGATAATTTTTTATCCGATGGCTTATCAACACAACGTGATCCACAACGCCTACTATTCCCTTTGAGGTTCGGAAGTGCTTTCGACAAGACCCAAAATTGCTGAGTTGGTTTTTCAACTTTACGGTAGGTCATTGCATCCGGAATTATTTGAAGTCTGTAAGTCGCGTCGTATTGAACGTGGTAATCCTGAAGATGACGGCTACAGCGCCTTGGTACAACTCACCAACGCTGGGCATGTTGTTACCTGGCAGCATCGTGGCCTGATACTGACCGAAGTGGCTGCCTCATCGCATCAACCTCTCCCCGAAAAGCGACGACTCATGTCGCATCGACTCGAACATAAACATACTGACTCGATCGCATGTCGCGGGCAAGTTAAATACGATGTCTCGTTCGGTTTAGAAATTGTTTCACCCGAAGCCTTCCAAGCCTATGAACAAGAGTTCGATTTAGCGAGTCTACAAGATGGTTTAGCGCATCGTTTTGAATCGAGTGGTCGCGTCGGCATGGGAGCTATCAGCTATATCTTTGCCGAAGCAAGAGACCATTGCTTCCGGCTCCGCAGCTTGCATACGTTTCCCGACGATTGTGCCATCGTAAAGTGCCAATCGCTGATCCGTTTACCTGAGTAGTTCCAATAGCTTCAAGCATGTAGTGCTCTGTGTCGTTGAATCCGACAAACCTTTAGCTTATAGCAACTCGATCGACGAGTTTCAAAAGTGCAGCAGCCAATTCCACTGGTCGTTCGACCGGAGTCATGTGCCCAGCTTTTTCGATCACGGTAAATTCAGCACCGGCAATTGCATCTGCAATCATACGCATCTCGGCAACGGTGCTTATCTGATCCGACTCGCCAACAACGACTTCCGTTGGGACCTTGATATCCGCAAGCAGAGAAGTGGAATCAGGCCGAGCAGCCATGGCTAATTGCGATGCAGCAATCGTTTTCGGATCTGTTGAAGTAATTACTTGGAGAGTTTTATCGACAACCTCTGAATCCATATTTTCAGCAGAGAAAAGATTAGGTCGCATCAACTGAGTTACTCGCTCGGTACCCCACTGCTCAACATTTCTTGCCATCTTTAATCGAGTGGCTCTTGCCTCGTCCGAATCATCTGCCGCGCGGGTATCGACGAGAGCAATCCCCTTAAGCTTGTTGGCATATCTCATAAGAAATGGCCATAGAATGTAACCACCCATCGAAAAACCAACGTAGACTACGGGTTCCTTAATCGACAAAGTATCTAACAAGAGGGCTAGATCATCAGCATACTCCGATAAGCTGGTGGGAAGGGTTGCGCTGGTGGACTCACCATAACCTGCAAGATCAGGGGCAATAATCCTGCACCGTTTTGTTTTTTCTAATTCTTCGATAACAGGCCGCCACATTGCATGCGATAAGGGAAAACCATGCACCATCAGCAAAGTTGTTAAGGGATTCACTTGAGGGATATTACCTTTCCAAGACTCGCCCTGCAGCGTGTCATAGTAAGCAAGATCCACGTGGCCAATCGAAATATTTTTCATAGCTGACGATGATTGATCGAGGGCATCGGAACGATGGGCGTTAGCGGTTTTGAGCTTCGAGAAAGCTTTCCAGTTGCCTTCGCATAATCTGTAGGGTTGGCATTTGATCAACCGCTTGCCGTTGGGCTTCGATAGCTTCTTTCAATCGCCCTGCTGAATAGAGACAGCGGCCGAGTGTGTCGAGATAACCAGGATTATTCGGCGAAAGCTCAAGCGATCGTTGCGAATATCGGACCGCCTTGGCGTAGTCTCCTTCAGTATTCGACACGAGCCAAGCCCAATGATTGTAGGGTGTTGGAGAGGTGGGGTTTTGGGCTATTTCTAATTCGATACGCCGGCATGAGGTAAGAATTCTCTCGCGTACTTTGGCAAGGTAATCTGCCGATCGGTTCTCGAGTCGATACATGGCGATTAACAAGTCGGCATTCGTAGAATCCGCCTGGTAAGATTTTTCGAGTGCTATTTCTGCTTGATCGACGTCCCCTTGCCGCTGAGCGGCAAGTGCCTCGTAGAGCCAACGGTGGCTGATCAATTGGCCTTGGTCGGGAAGCGGTAACCACGAGGCTTGTTGCGAAAGCTGGCTGTAGTACCGACGCTGCTCGTTGCTTGAAGTGACCAGCTCAACAAGGTCTGCAAGTGCTTTGGCTGCCGAGGTGAAGTCTTGCGAATCGTGCCATAATTCTCCTAATTTCCATCTTGCATAGGCTACGCTAATCGAAAGAGGATCGAGCGATTGGCTAGCTGCTTCCAACTCACGACATGCCCAATCGCGATGCCCTTCTTCCTCAAGCTCTTCGGCAATCAACACCCTTTCACCAAGCAGCAAAGCCTTTTGGCGATACTCGCTATTCTCACCCGCGGTTAGCTTAGAGGTATCTACTTCCGAGGGAGTCGCCAAGGCTTGCTCAGCAAGCTGTGAGGCAAAATCACGATCACCTTGTAAAACCGCGATATGGGCACGAAGGTAGAGACCTCGTCGATTCTGGAGTTGGGTTTCGTATTGCTTGAGAATTCTTGTCAGGGGCTCCCAAGCTTCTACGGTGATGTGTTTTTTTGATAACCGAGTGAGGATGGTTACTATTTCTGATTCCTTAAGATCAATCAGCCTTTGGGTAAC
Source organism: uncultured Planctomycetaceae bacterium (assembly GCA_964352045.1). GTDB lineage: Bacteria > Planctomycetota > Planctomycetia > Pirellulales > Lacipirellulaceae > CAYGQU01. The sequence goes on along the minus strand of CAYGQU010000154.1, from coordinate 190 downwards.
TTCAATAATTTGAGGTTCATTAGCGTTCGCAAGCGCACGTTCCATAGCGACCCAAAGCAAACCCTCAATAATTTGCTGGTTGGTTGCCGACGATCTACGTTTTATGAGCAGCGATTCTTTCTCGGCTGCCGCTAGCCAAAAACTGGTATCGCTTATTCCACTCACCAGAGCCTTGAGCCAGACAATTGCA
>CAYGQU010000153.1:0-7013 GCA_964352045.1 uncultured Planctomycetaceae bacterium | reverse complement strand
TGCCGATTCTTCCGTCGCAACGGATTCATCAACCGGTGAAGAAGTTTCCAAGGCCAAGTCATACGTTGGCTCTTCGGCTTGTGCTGGAGTCTCGATAGCTTGCGCCTGGGTCCAGGTCGAAACAGCTATCAAACTGGCTGCCATTAGTAAATAAAGTGCTGCGCGAGTGCTCATCGAATTAACTTCCCATCGGGGGAGGAGCTGTCGTCCGAGGCGTGGCACGGAAGACTTTTGATTGATAAAAAAGACGTTCTCAAGGGCATTCGAGGCAATCTGCCCCGTCTACCTAGATTAACTAGTCCGGCTCTCGGTTCCAAGCAACCAAGCCGCGGATTTTCAAAACTTTGGGTTTGCTCGATTATTCGGGCCTAACGACCCCGTTTTCAAAGCTCGACTGGCATTTCCACGCCGTCAAGGAAGCTTGCCAAAGAACGGCTACGGTAGGGTTGCTGCAGCTTTCGAACGGCTTTGGACTCGATCTGACGGACCCGTTCGCGGGTTACCGAGAAGATTTTGCCCACTTCTTCCAGCGTATAGCTGTAACCGTCGGTTAGGCCGTAGCGGAGTTTGATGATCTCCCGTTCGCGGTAGCTAAGTTCTTCCATGACATCTTCGAGTCGTTCTTTGAGCATCTCTTGATTCGTATCGTAGAGGGGATCATCTTCCCGATGTTCCTCTAAAAATTCACCGAAATAGTTGTCTTCATGGTCGCCGACTGGCTGATCGAGCGACAAGGGCTGACGAGTCATTTTCAAAATACAGGAAGCATCTTCCAACGACATGCCTGTGATTTCAGCGACTTCGTCAGCATTTGGCTCACGGCCATACTTTTGTACAAATTCTGCCGACACGGTCCGAATCTTGCTCATTGTTTCGATCATGTGAACCGGCAGACGGATGGTTCGGCTTTGGTCAGCAATCGCTCGGGTGATCGCCTGACGAATCCACCAGGTTGCGTAGGTGCTGAATTTGTAGCCCCGTGCATGCTCAAATTTATCAACCGCTCGCATGAGGCCCGTGTTGCCTTCTTGAATTAGGTCCAAGAACGAAAGTCCACGATTGCGATACCGCTTAGCAATCGAAACCACCAACCGTAGGTTGGCAGCCGACAGCCGACGCTTAGCTGCATCGTATCGAGCTCTTCGCTCGATGCACTTAGCCACTAAGTGAGCTAAAGTGGCAGGGCTTTCGTGTGTGATACGCATTAAGTAGCGTAGTTCGTGACGCAATTCTTGCTCGTGCGTTTCATCTAATAACGTGCTTGGTTCAGCAAGCTGTTGTTTGATGATCGACATCCGATGCCCAATTTCGTGAAGCTGATCCATCAAAGGCAACAGGCGTGGCAACCGAAGGTTCATCTCCTCAACGAGTCGGATAACTTTGTTACGCCGGACAATTAGCCGACGCCAAGCTTCGCGACGTACTTTGGGGCTAACGCGACTATCGACCGCATTCAAAAAATCGGTTGTGTTTTGATCCATCAAGCCGTGGATGGTTTCAAGGTTTGGCCCCAGTCGCTTAATCACACGTTGTTTCTCGGCGCTGTTCGTAACGGAGATTTCAATCGTGCGGTCAAGACGTAGTTCTTTGCGATGAACTTTCTCTAGAAGATCAATTGCTCCGTGGAGAACAAAATCATTGCAAAGCAAGGTGCGGCGGAATTTCGTTCGGGTTGATTCAATTTGCTTAGCCGAATTGACTTCTTCGTCTCGGTTGAGCATGGGAATTTCACCCATTTGCATGAGGTACATCCGCACAGGATCGTCAACATGCGAGGTGCTCGTGCTTTCTTCGGAAACTTCTTCCGATAGAGTGAGCTTGGCATCTAGGGGTTGGCTACCATTGGCTTTAGCAACGCCATTGGTAGGTTTGCCGTTGGAAGGGCTTCCTTTAGCGGTGGTATTTTTGCCAATAGGGCTTTTACTTCGAGTCGAGGCCTTGCGAGAATTGGCCTTTTGAACTCCAACCGAGGCGGTAATCTTGCGGGTGCTTGGCACGGCGGACCTTCTTGGTAGTTAGAAGAGAAGAAGCTGAGTAGCTGATCCCGACAGAAGCACTCCGTGGACCAAAGCGATTTGGGAGTGTTTCCTCAGCGTCTCAACTTCCTTGCTACCAACCACTTACAAAGATCGCTACGGTTTGGCAGAAAATCCCCTTTGTTGACGAATCACGACCCATTTGCTTGACGTTGTTGCGAATTAGCATCATGCACGAATCCCCCCTGCAAGTCGATTTTGCCTCAGCCCCTTCGGCCGCTTTGGCGAATCTTGTTAAAAAACCCGATCCGCTCGATGAAAGGGCGGACTGTCTGTTACTCGATCTGCGAAGTGCCCATGCTGAGCACGCTAAATCGGCGCTTAGGACCATCGCCGCTGTGCTGGCACCTCAGCTTTATCTGCAAGGCGAGAAGAGCTGGATCGTTGCCACGGGGCCAGTGGCTCCGATTCAAGCTGCCAAACAGATTGCCGAGCAATTCATCGCTTTGGGGCATAAAAATGTGCGAATAGCGATTATCCATGGAGAGTTGCTTACCGAACAGCTTGAAGACCTAGCTCAAGCAGGAGCTAACCTGACCGACGAACAGGGTGTATCGCTCCTTGACTACAAAGTGCCGCCCCGTTCGATCTTAACGGATACATCGGCTGCGCCGATTGCTGAGGCCTTATCCGCTGGAGCACAAGTTGTATTAACACAAATGGCGAGGCCCGGTACGATGGCGCTGGGTCGCTATGGAAGCCAGATGGCAGGCGCGAGTTTACCGCTTAAGGCTGCTGCTGCGGTTGCGGCTTCGGCTGACTTGTTGCTTCAACTCGATTCTATCCAAACTGATTCGTCTAGCGAACTCTTGATCGCAAAAACAAATTCACTTGGGGAATGCCTGATCGAAAATCTTAACGGTAACTTTTCAAGCAATTACGATAGGGAACAAAAACTTTCGGGCAATCTTCCCGACGTCGGCTATGAGAGCAGTTGGACAGCAAATTCTCAACACTGTTTGCTATTGGAAGAAATCAAAGGACGAGTGGCTTCTGAGAGTTGTAAGCTATTGGTCGAGTTAGCGGGAAATTATCGTCTTAATTTTCAAACGATGGGAGACGACGCAAGCAATATTGCCATGTGGCTTCATTCAATTGCGAGCCTCATTCCATCTGAAATCGGTTTGAAATTAACCACCTTAGCAATTGAAGACGGAAAAAAGTACGACATATCGCTCGAATCGTCGAAACGTACTTCCCTTGAAGCAATCGCATCGCAAATCGAGCTTATTTGCCTGCCAGCTCATGGAGGGCTTCAGCTCGACTCTTCATTAAGCTCTTGCCTATCTGAATTGACACGATCTTTTGAAATGGAAATCTTCTCTGGTAATTCGATGAAGCATGTTGAATTTCAACAGCAAACGCTTACCGTAGAAGAGTGGATCGACTAACAAGATTGATCTTTCCACTGCTAAAACAGATTCCTATCGTTGATTGATGCAAAATGATAATGCCCAGCAGCGCCGTACAAGTTCGAGTTGACGACTCGATTGGTACGATCATTCTAGATCGTGCCGATCATGAGAATGCGCTTACTCGGGCCATGCTCCAAAGCATTACCGAAGCCTTGGGTGATCTGCATCAAGAGAAACGAGTTCGTTCGGTCATCTTTAGTGGTGCCGGTAAGACGTTTTCGATTGGTCGCGAATCAGCCGAGCAGATTGCAAGCGAAGATCCGATGCTCGACCTCAAGCGGTGGGGGGAAGAGACCAAAGAGTATTGCGACCTGCTAGTTGCGATGCTTGAATTTCCCAAGCCGCTTATCGCTGCCGTGAATGGGCCTGCCCTGGCGGGTGGCGCTGGCTTGGTGCTTGCTTGTGATATCGTCGTCGCATGCGAAGAAGCAAGCTTTGGTTTTCCTGAACCGAAGTACGGAACCGTCGCTGGCGTTGCTGCCCCCCTTTTGTCTTACCGCATTGGAGCAGGCACCGCAGCTAGACTTTTGGTGGGAGCACAAGCAATAGAAGCGGTCGAAGCGCATCGTCTAGGACTTTATCATGAAATCGTTACGCAAGATTTAGTATGGGCCCATGCGGCCAAGATCGGGCGATCGTGCGGCGAATCGGCTCCGCAGTCATTACAACTAACTAAACGGTTGCTCTACGAAACCATCGGCGAGCAACTGGCAACGCAACTCGTTAGCGGGGCGGTCGCAAGCGCCACGGCCCTTACAACTCATGCGGCGCGCGAAGGGCTTGCCGCCAAGCAAGCAGGTCGTACCCCCGATTGGGATGCGATTTAGAACCGCACTTACATATAGGGCATAAGCCTTATCAATAGGCATTTTTTTGACCAAGCACAACAAACAACGTGCGGAAGAGAATCTCCAGATCCATCGTAAACGACCATGTTCGAATGTATTCGTGATCGTACTTGATTCGGCCTTCCATTTTGTCGAGCGTGTCGGTCTCACCACGGAAGCCCATAACCTGTGCCAAGCCTGTGATGCCGGGTTTGACTTTGTGGCGTAACATGTAGCCATCAATCAAGCTTCGATACTCTTCATTGTGAGCAGTCGCATGCGGCCTTGGACCGACAAGGCTCATACTTCCTCCAATCACGTTAAATAGTTGTGGAAGCTCGTCGAGGCTCGTCTTGCGGATAAATTTACCGACGGGCGTGATTCGAGGGTCGTCGGCTGTCGCTTGTTGTACTTTAGTACCTGATTCACCCGTTTGGCATAGATCGGTACGCATGCTGCGGAACTTCCAGACCAAAATCTCTTTGCCGTCTAAACCATAACGTTTTTGTCGAAAGAAGACCGGACCCCGACTCGTCAGTTTTACCATCATGCCGACGATAAACATTGGGATTGAGAGGAGGAAGAGTAAGATCGTTGCCATAATGAGATCGGCCGATCGCTTGACTAATCCATCGATGCCGAACAGTGGGTTTTCGTGGATGCTTACCGCCGGAAGTCCACCGACATTCGTCAGGCGCGCATGTAACAATTCGAAAACAAAAAAGTCAGGCACTAGATAAACATCTGCCGTTGTGTCGGCTAGTCGATTCAATACTTCACGTAGCCGTTCCTCGGCACGCATAGGAAAAGTCAGATAAACCGTGTCGATGGTCCCATCACGGGCAGCCAGAACGAGGTCATCGACATTGCCAACAACGGAACCTAGCTCAGGAGGTGGTGTGAAGCTTCGTCGATTCGAGCGGGTTGTTTTCTTTGTAGCGGCACTTTTTGCAGGTTTTTTGGCGCCGCGTCGGTCTGCCGCAGGATGAGCTTTTGCATTTGATTGACGTCGATCACTGGCACGGTCTTCATAGAATCCATGGATATTTAGACCAAGCTCAGGTCGGTCGGCCAAGTTGCGAGCAAGTTGTACTCCTAATTCGTTAGCACCACAGATCGCAACCCGTTTTGTATTCCATCCCTCAGCTTGTAAACGTCGTTGGATCGAACGCATCGTGAGACGAACTAGGATCATGCAAAGAGGAGTTGCAAGAATCCAAGCGATTTTGGTTTCGTAACTAAATTTTGCATTATAAGCTGTCACTAAGCCGAGCCCGAGCAAGGCGGCAACGGTGTAGGCCCATGTCAGTGCTAAACAACCGAGTTCGCCACGAATTCTGGCGCCTCGCCAACTTCGATAAGCGCCCGTCATTTCACTCATTGAATGGAATACGACAAGCGTTGCTGCTGTTACGCCAATCCATTCGTTCACAAGCGAGTAGCCAGCATCGCCCCCTGCGGGCGTTAGGAGCGACGCGCCATACGAAATAGCGCCAATCACTGCCGCATCAATACCCCGATGCAATCGGTTCACGAAAGAAGGGGCTTGTTTAATGCCGATCGATAGGTCGGACATGATGTGAAATTACCGAAAGGGTTCAAAAAAAACGAAGAAAATCTCAACTAAACCTAGCTCGTAACTTCTTGGAACTAGGCGCTGTATTGTTTCGTCTTTATGCCGTACGTTGATAGGAGGTCCGATCCGAGCGATTCAGACAGCTGAACCGATTATGAGGGGCCCAAAAGAACCGAAGAGACGCAGCTCAGCGACTGATGCTTGGCGAATGATACTTAGCAACAGGTTTGGGTTGATTGTCTCAAAAGCATTGGCATTCAGGAATCTTGCGATGATTTATTTTCGCTTAAGCAAATTTACCAATTACCAAGGGGACGTGACGGGTCGATTTTTACTCGGTGCGTTTTGCCTGCTCGCGATTAGTTGTCCCGCGATCAATTCCTCAGCGCAACAACCCGACCCCACCGCCCAGGCTGCACGTAAGTTGTATGATGAGGGAAATTGGTCCGAGGCTTATTCTCTCTATCAACTTCGTCTTGATTCGTCTGATGCCAATGCTGACGACTTGAACTTTGCGATCAATTCCCTGCAACAGCTCAATCGGGTAGATGAAGTCGACGAGATTTTTAGGCGTCTGCTCGAAAAAAACAAAAACTCAGCCGAACTGCATTATGCTGTCGGCAAGTCCTACCGCCAGTTGCCACAGTATGGGTACGAAGTAGGAGGTGAATTCCATCGAGGAAATCAACGTGGTGGCGGTGCGGTGTTGCAGATTGGCGAACTTGATCGAGTTCGTACCATGCAAAATCTCCTCAAAGCAATTGAGCTTTGTGACCCGAACGACAAGCAACTCTTGGCTAGGATTTACGAACAATTGTCCTATGCCGTCTCCGAAAATCGGCAAGGACGTTGGAGCTGGCGATTGCAAGCATTAACTGATCTCACAACCCTGCCCGACCCGATCCCTGGCTGGAATCGTTGGGGTGGTGGTGTCTCGACAAGCGACCCCCCCGTTGATGCCGATGGTAAGCCGCTTCTGTATGAAGTCCCCGAAAGTTGGCAAAATGCCAATTCAGATGGTGAACGCTGGCGGTGGGCGATTGCCCAGTGGTCACTTTACGCAAAAGGTAATTCAAGTCAAAGTGAAATCAGCTATGCCGATTTTTTGGTTTCCCAATTTGGCATTGTTAACCTTGACCAAGTCGGTTGGGAACCGAAC
>CAYGQU010000152.1:0-7020 GCA_964352045.1 uncultured Planctomycetaceae bacterium | reverse complement strand
CAGAGCCGATGATAGTGCCTACCAGTGCGAAAGTAGGTATCGCCAGTTTTTTTAAACCCTTTGCAGGTTCGCCTGCAAAGGGTTTTTTTATGCGCACTCCCAAATTCTAATTCACACTATATCCTCGCAACGATCCTCAACCTTGTCGGTTTCGGGTCTCTAGATGCCGTAAACCTTCTGATTTATGACCCTTGCAAATAACAATGTAAAAGGCTTTTTAGACGGCTGACCATCGAGACAACTGCTTTTTTACCGTTTGAAATCGTTGAACCATACCAAATTTGAATCACAGCCTTCTAAAATTGCCGAACAGAGAGCTTTACCCTTTTGTCTCCTGTATTTACAACAAAAGGTACCATAATTTACTTTGCCATAAGCAACTAACGCGAAACCTATGCACATAGAATGATCGCCCTAAGCTGTCCCCAATGTGATAAGAGACTCGACATCCCGACCAAAATGATTGGTCGGAAAGTCGCTTGTCCAAAGTGCTATCATGGCTTCGTCGTACCAGCAAAACTTAAAGCCGAAGAAAACTCGTTAGAAACAAATCAAAAAATTGCTTTGGTTCAGGCCAGTTCAGAAGAAATCGTCCAAGAACTTGCTCGGCGTGGACATTGTGCCATCCTAACCCTACTTAAAGAGGCCAGTGATAAAAACACGAAAGATGACAATGCCTCATCATTACTTGGGCTTTTAGGATCGGGAGTAAATCATGACTTCGGTGTAAAACATCTAACCACAGAGCCGATGGCCGATGAGCGTCTTGCAACCCTTTTTCGCCTCTTTGCTAAAATGAAAGGGGAAACAAAAGTAGATTCCGTTCTCGCTGAAGATGAACTTTCTGGACCAAGTAACATATCGGCCAATCTCTCTTCGTTAAGTGATAGCTCACTACAGCAACAATTTGTCTCTAACGATGGTCAAACGGGCAACCCCGTTTTGAAAGAAGATATTCGGCCAATCCCGAAAGCATTTACGCTTAAAGACAATCCATTGGGAATGTCCCTGTCAGAATTTAAGGTGAAATATGCTAGGCCTTCGCTTACCGGACATCGCGATCTCCCCTGGAGTTCAGACGAGAGTCCTGGCTTCGATATTCCAGACCTAATGACCAGCAAGTGGCATTACGCAGCAAAAATTGTGCATGCAAGAATCGATCTTCCAGCTGAAAATCTATCGCCTACAATCGCAGGAGTCCAAACAGATCACTTGATTTTCCAGTTTGTTGATGAAAAACTTTTTCAAATCACCGGATTTTTCTCAACCGATGGATTTCATACTGTTGCCGATGCTTTAAGAAGAAAATTTGGTACGCCAATTACCGAAGGGGAAGAGCATCGAAAATTGATATGGTGGAGTCTTGATACGACGATTGAACTCCTATTTGGCAGACTACATCCCCGCGAACCGGCGTGCATACGCTACTACCATGATGATTTACTCGAAGATGCGGCCAACAGAAAACCTGATACCATTCACGAGCTGTAAGATAAACATCACTTGTCCATGGCGTAACAGAATTTAGTGCTTTCTTGGCTCAGCCACACAGTTCGCCTTGGAAACCTGCTTTCTCAAATTTTTCTTGATTCAGTGGATCGGTCAATTTGACGATTCCTACTTCCGAGTAAGGGACCAAAATGTATCGTGATCCCAACGTGTCGGGGTTAGTTCTCTCTAGCAAAACAACATCCCCCTTTACCATGTATCCCTTGAAGGGAAGCTGTTCGTTCAATTGAGTGACGACAATTCCGCGGGTAGGAATCCCTTCAGGCCACTGATTAAAAAACGCTTTCCAAATTACCGAGGTATCGTCAGCTACCTTTGGCTGTTGAATGGCTTGGGCTTCCCGAGCAATCGGCCGGGGCGGGCTTGCAGCACTGGCGCGTACCTGTTGCTGGTTGGGCGAAAGGGTTGGCTTGCCCCCAGCAGCACCACCACCGGCTACAACAGGTTTCGTCGGATGAACAGCCGAGCCAGAAACGCTAGGTTGAATCGTTATTGGACCAGAGTTCGGTCCCGCTACGGGCTTAGGAGTATTCATACAGACTAGTAGCCATTTCTGTCAGTTGACCATTCAATCAGTTGGACCGTGCCGTACTCAGACGGATCGCTATTGCACCAGCCGAGCGATCTTAAAACCTAGCTTAAAGAATGCTGGTTTTCCGAGGCGATTCGGGCAATAAGTTCCCATCGGGCCTCTCTACCAAGCTTACCTGACTTACTAGCCTTACAAACGGTCTCGAGCCGTGGTAGGAGACCTGCCCGGTGGGCTAATTGGATGGCAAGCCCTGGACGGGCATTGGCTTCCAGCACCACAGGACCTTCCTCAGCATCAAAGACGAAATCGACCCCCAGATAGCCTAATTCGAGCACATCGCTCAGTTTCATTGCCGAATCAAGCAGATGCCGCCAGTTAGGCATTTCGAGGCCCGAAATGGCCCTTCCGGTATCAGGATGCTTATTTAACACCCGATTGTTGCACACTCCGCCATAGGAGACGCCTGTGACAAGGTCAACTGCGGCCGCAATTGCCCCCTGGTGCAAGTTGGCTTTGCCATTCGAGGCATAAGTAGGAAGCCTTAGCATGGCCATCACAGGCACTCCATGCATGAGGATGACCCTAAGGTCAGGTGTCCCACCCACCGCAACCGCTGCCAATAGGGGGTGCGTGACAATCCGTTGCTCAACGATAACCTGGTCGATGCGACCACCCAGCGAATAGAGCCCTGAGATAATGGTTGAGAGGTGATAGAGCATATCCGAACGCGAGACTTTTCTTCCACCCGGCGTCGTAAAGAAGGACTAATCATGTTCTGAGATGACCATAATCCCTCGCCCCGCAGCTCCCCCTGCCGGTTTAATAACAAAATTTTGTTCGTCGCGGATCAAATCGGCGAATTTTTTTATGTCTCCATGCGTTTGCAAAACACCGTAGGTTGTTGGTACCGGTATTCCATTCTCTTCGCAAAGTTTTTTTGTTAATAGCTTATTATCGACACGCGGATACAGTTCGCGCGGGTTGGTATCAATAATGAATTCCAAATTCCGGCGATTGATGCCTAGTATGCCACTCTCACGGAGTTCGTGTGGTGAAGCAAACCAGCGTGCCATGAGGAACCTCAATAAAAAACGTAAAGACTAAGAAGAACAGTAAGCGTTAGCTAGCAATATCAACCATATCACGGAAACGCCACATCTCGGAAATGCGATAACCTGAATAACGTCCTATTGCCACAAAAGCTGCAAGGGTTAGCAAATGAGCTTCAGGGTATATCAAAATTGCTTCCCCAACATCTTCCCAGCGCAACAGCAAATAGCAACAAGTCGAAACAATGAACGTACCGAAAACAAGTTGAATCGCTTGGCCAAGACTATCCTCCTCGATCGTAACATAAAATCTCTCGATCAAAATGGTAAGGATCACCAACGGAAGCAAAACCGCGTTGGTGCTTGCCGCATGCTTGTAGTAGTCCAGTAACGATATTCCCGTCACGACGAATAAAATGATGGTAGTTAGCAAAATACTAAGGCGTGGCACCAAGAGTAGTTGCAAACGCTCAACAAAGAGTCGGCTAATCAAGCCTGCTCCAAACACCAAGAAAAGTACAATTAGCCCTGTTGTAAGATCAGCATAAATAAAGCTGACAGCCAATAAAGCAGGGGCGAAGGTACCAAAAGTGCGAATCCCGATAACATTACGAAAAAAAGCGGTAATCAAGGCCCCAAACGGTAACAGGAGAAGCAAAGAGAGCACCTCATGTAGTTTGACCGGCAAACGAGTCAGGTCGAGAATCTGTGCGGCGCGTTGCTTGTCGGATAGTAGCGCCTCTTCCGAGGGGCTCATTCGAACGAGCGTGTATGTCTCCTTTAATTCGCTTGCTCGTGGTGCGCGGACGATAGCGTTCGAACCGATTCGTATCGGAATGAAATTGCTCGGCATCCGACGGGCAAAGCCATTCTCGGGATCAAACGGCACCCAACGGCTTCCCTTAAAAACCTCGGCCCATACATGAGGCTTCAATTCAGCTTGCTGGCGCAACTCAAATCCGATGACTCGGCGAGAAGGGTATCCAGCTGCACGGCAAAGCGTTACGAACGAGAGAGTACGGCCAAGCGGCGTCGCACGCCCATCAACCAATGATCCATATACGGAATCACTGGTCGTGCCTGGTGAAACCCTTTTAAGATCACGCATGCAGTAATTGTAAATCCACTCGAGCTTTTGCTCGTCCGTCTTATAGTTAGCAGGAAGATTTTCCAACACTTTGCTTACGACGGTCAGCTTGGCGGGGATATCAGTTTCGTCCCTCAAATAGCGCGTACGGTATTTGGGCGTCAGCTGGACTTTCTCTCTTTTTTCAGGAGTAGAATCTCGGAGCCGCAAGTCAAAGCTAATGCCGATTTTGTAATCGCCAAGTTCACTGGTTCTGGCAATCAGCTCTCGCGTCTTACTAGGAATAAGTAGGACCTCTTTTTCATCCATTTTGGGGCTAATCGTGCGAGGTTCGGCCTCGATCGTAAGCTGGTCACTCTTAGCAGGCAACGCGATACGGACCTCGGTGTCAGTATCTTGTGCTTTGAATGAGATATCGTATCGTAGTCGCCAACGAGCGTCCTCAAGAGCATTCACGCTTGCTCGACGAGCGTTGTAACGAGTCCAGATACCCACGAACCCAACAACCAATAAGATGGCGATAACAATTTGGCTGAGAAGACGGGCGTTCAAAGGAATTTAGCTTTCGCTTGACACAATAATGACGTAGATCAGGGGATTTTCTAACAATAGGCCCTTGTGAAAGGCCTTAGATCGGTGACAAAATAAAACCTCCTTTTGATAAAAGAGGTAATGAGTCAAGTATAAACCATAAGAAATGGGCACGCTTTTTCTAAGTCCCCCGGCCCTGAAAAAAGAGGTTAATTGCAACTATTATGCGGAATAATCTACCTGTATCGGCTCCACGGATTCCTTTTACTTATGTTGGAGACTTACACCGACTCAGGCTTGCGATTTTCAATCCTGCCTTGGTAGGGTTGATCTGCTTGCTGTTGCAAGTGGAAGCTAAGGCCACCAAGATCGAGCCTCTTAAGCAGGCAATCGGTGCTACTGCAAAAATCACGGAAGTAACCACAGGACTCTCTTTCATGGCGCGTGTGGATACAGGTGCCGAAACTTGTTCCTTACATGTGAATGATATCCAGGTTGAGAATGTCAAACCCGACATGCGAGACAATTGGAAAAAAAAGATTCGTTTTTCTGTAACATGCCCGGAAACGAAGAAAGAGCATTGGATCGATTCCAAAATTCAATCAACCGTGATTGTTAAAACATCAGAGAAGGAAGAGCGAAGATACAAAGCTTGGGTCACGCTCGAATACGAGGGAATCGAGAAACGAGTTCTCGTGACACTCAATGATCGCTCTCACATGGAGTATCCTTTGTTGATAGGACGAAATTTCTTAAAGGGTGATTTCGTAGTCGATGTCGCGAAACATGCTAATGAGTAGTTTCGTGCGTTTGACCACCAAAATACTTTAGAATAGTGGGCGTTACGTCAACGTCACGCATTTGATCCTGGCTAACTAACTCAGCCCGATTCGACAAGACGAGGCATCCCGTGTTAGAACCCTTGCCAACTGCTCCGTGAGAACCTTTTACTAAACTGGCATCGAGTGGGATCCCGCCGCCGTGTGCTTGCATTAGGCCCGGATCAAAAAACATCTCAACAGGATCGTATCCTGGCTTTTGATGGATATCGACGTTTCGTGCAAAGCGAGGAGCCACCGAATCATCGAGCCACCAATAGTACGCTTGCCAGCTATGTGGCTCTGAAACAAGTACGACATCTCCCGTGTGCTGATGGGCTAGGCCAACTTCTAATAGGGCATCGCCTGACAAAACTTGTTCAATACCGGCCACTTGCCCAAACAACTTTTCAACTTCAGAAATCGTTTCGTTGTCGCAATTGCGTACAAATACGTGACTGTGTTGATGATCGACCAAGGCCCAGGCTTTACTCGCTTGGTGATCGATCCTTTCCTTGCCCTCTTCATCCAAACGAATTTTAAGTAAGCCCGCTTTTCGTAAGATTCGATTGGGATAAGCAACGTGCGAAACAGCGTTAACGGTATACTCCGAAGCAATAAGCCAAGTTGCCGGCTGTTCGTAACACGATGCGACTGAATCAACGAGTCGGCCAATCTGTTCATCTAGATGTTGGCAAGCTTCGCTGGCAGCCGACGAGTCGGGACCAAATTTCTGCGAAGCGTAATCCAAATGCGGCAAATAGAGATAGCTAAAATCAGGTTGTTCGCGCTCAGCCATCCAGAGAAACGAACTGATGATCCACTCGGTACCTTGAATCCCTGCCAAAGGGCCCCAGAAATGCTTCAAAGGGAAATGGTCAAATATATCGCGTAAGGCACCATACATTGCTTCAGGCCGCGTGTAGCACCAAAGCGATTCACTTCCATCGGGATTATGGATCGGTGCAAAGGTGCATATGAGGTCAGCTTCGCAACCCTTCGCTAGCAGTGGAAACCAAACTGCTGTTTTAATCCGTTGATCATGTTCTTTCAGAAGATTCCAAACCCTTGGCTTCTCGATCACCTTACTCCAAGCGGTCCACATTTCAACTCCATCGTACCGGCGCGATGTACTTGCTTGATCTGCTTCCTTGTCGTCTCGCCAGTAAAATCCGTTAGCAACAACACCATGTTCACAGGGCAAGCAACCTGTTGTTAAATTGACCTGCACGGGGCATGTGACCGCCGGAAAACTGGGCGTAAGCGTTGCCATGGCACCCGAATTAGCAATCTGTTTCAGGCGTGGCATCAGCGATAAATCTTGCTCGCGTAAGCCGGGGATCGAGATCAAGAACAAGGGATTGGGCATCGAATACTTGCTGTTTAAACTAAGTGTTTTAGGAGTTTGCCGATTCAATAAGTGGCATAAGAAAATCGAATGCACGCTGAGCGGCCGATGGGGCATCGTGGCTATGTCGACTCAACTCAATGCAT
>CAYGQU010000151.1:0-7027 GCA_964352045.1 uncultured Planctomycetaceae bacterium | reverse complement strand
AGGATCTTTCGCTTGCGCTCTTCGAGCATCGCTTTTAATGCATCAAGCGAAGGTCCAAGGCCTGCGATTTGGCTCGGGTCAAGTCGTATCGCCCGGGCGAGTTCTTCTTCGGTCAGTTCGCGTTGTTCGCCGAACATGAGCGCATGCTCGAATGCCGCTGAGACCATGTCGGGCGCCTCTCCGAACTGTGTAGGCGAGGGAAAGCGAACGGGGTCATGCTTCTGGTAGGCGTGAATCACGCCACCAAAGGACTTGCGAGTGGGCATCTTGGTACGCTCGGCAAAGGGAAGGGGAGATACCCAACCCTATGCGTTGGACGTGCATTTGCCAAGTTTGTTTATTTGGCAGATTGTTGAGAATAAATCAGGCCGCCTGTTGCGTTGCTGATTTTTGACCTTGGTACTGTGTGTCGTAGCCAAAGTTGGCAAAGTCTTCGGCATACAATTGTCGGATTAACCGAATTGCCTCTTCTGTAAAGTATTGGTCCCGGTCTTTGCCGTAACGGCTTGTGTTTTTGCGTGGGACACTTGAATCGACTTGCTTCTTGGCTTGCTTGAGTCCATAGGCGTCAAGCAGCTGGGGGAGTTGTTCGTTGAGTTTATCGACACGCAGAACGTGGTCGAAGGTGATGTTGCCAAAGCCGATATGATTTGTTTGCGGAGTGAAGTGGTCGTCGAAATCGGTCCCGCGCTCGACAAGTGTTTGCAACGTTTGATCAAAGCTAAGCTGATCTCGCATCGCGGCTAGTGAATGTTGGTTGTAGCGCCAGGCACTGGGCCCTCGTAACAACTTGCGTAGTTTACCGTAGTAATAAACGCTCGGATGATAAGCCTTGCAGAAGACATTCATCTTGTTGAAGTAGTTTGACAGGGCCCGCTCGAAGGGGTTGCGGACGACGGTAACCCACGCGTAGTCGGGGTTCTGTTGCTGAAGGGCGATCCCTTGATCGAGGGTCAGAAACTCTCGTCGCATGCCATGCTGTGGTAGTTGGTTGACTCGGCCAGGCTTGAACCAATCAAGATGGTCACCGTCGATATGTGGAACATCGCAGATGTCAAGAAAGACCTGATGCATGGTCGTTGAGGCGCATTTCTTCACGACCGCATAAACAAGCTGATGCTTTTCACAGATTAGTAAATTGAGTTTCAAGGAACTTGCCCCCACAGGGCCCCTCAGGCACTTGGCTAATTGAATTGGATGCTACCTAGTTAATAATGACTACCAAGCCTTAGCTTCGATTCATTGCTTTAGATAGTCAATTCGTTAGATAGCAGACCCGGCTGATTTGCCCCAGGTCGGTTTCCAAAAGGGCATTTTGGCTCAGCTGGGAGTGCATAAAAGAAGTTGAATGGCAAGTGCTCGCATCGCTAGCAGTAATAGAGCTTTCAGCCTGAGAGGTAGAAAACCTTATTTATTCACTTGATCCTGCATCAATCGACGTGCACCTAGCATGGCTTGCTCCCAGTTGCCCGATTTGGCTTGCATTAGCAAACGCTGCAGAACAGTGGCATCTTTTGTTGATAATTCTCCTGATTCCCTATCGGTATTAATTCTTTCTTTCAAAATCACGATATTCTTTGAATTTTGCAAATTCGAAGCGGTGTAAATAGCTTGGGCGTACTGACTGGCTCGCGGGCTAATCTTGCCATGCTCACAACCGATCGTTGTTAACACGATCGTTATACCTAAGCAGTATGACAATATTGATTGAGCATTAGAGTTCATCACCTACCTCAGCTTCGTTCATGCTCGAGTGTTCAGCCCAAGTGAGAAGATTGACGTTCTCTGAGACAAATCGCACGGACCCGTCTCCCATGCCAACATTTCCTCCGCCAGGATGTTCAGCATACATTTGTCCAACGTGATAAGTTGGAAAATTGATCGGATGGACGATTGGCACACCTGTAATGTCAAGCTCTCCGCCCGAAGGCCCAGCATGGACAAGCACCAACGTGGCGGCCGCATCGGGTCCATTTTCAGGAGACTGAAAAAGTGGGTGAGTAAAGGCACCTGGTGGTACCCCAACCCAAGTTTTTTCGCTAAGTCCTGATGAATGCTCACCAAGAAAAATCGTTTTACTAAGTCCGTCAGTAACATCTCGGAATTTGGTTTGCGAGTTACGAAAAAACGGACCATCGGCTACTTGCGAGGCATCTCCCTTTATGGCGACGGTGATCGTTTCGCTAGTATAGATATTGGAAAAGATTTCGCCCGAGATGCTTGCACCACATTCGCCCCAGCATGATTCTTGACCGTGGCTTGCAACGTAGTGAGATCGCCCAAGAATTAGTTCATTGCCATCGATGATTAAGGGATTTCCTGATTCGTTCCGAACCACGATTGGATTATCACCACCGGTTGAAGAGGGGCATAGGAATGATTTAAGGGTTTGATTGACAATTTGCGTATGGCGTGAATCCCAAATCGGAATTGTTATATCAATTTGTGAGTGGAGATTGTTTTCTTCCAGAAAAGGCATCAACTGAGACCCCCATCCCCAACCGGGGGCAGCATCCCAGGTCGTAGGATCAATTAACCAACCTGGCGGAACCGACCCGGTATCGGTCGCATAAGAAAGATAGCCGGCTGGTAACTTGAGGAGCGTATCGTGGTGATTATGCATAGCCAGCCCAAGCTGCTTGAGCTTATTTGCGCACTCATTTCGTCGTGCCGCCTCACGGGCAGCTTGAACGGCTGGAAGTAACAACGCAATCAGTATGCCGATGATAGCGATCACAACAAGCAGTTCGACCAATGTAAAAGCAGGGTTGATGCTAAACATGGCAGGGGAATGCTTTCCATTGCTAGCTTTTTTGATACAGAACATGACTGGTACTAGATTTAATATTTAATAGAGAATCACTTACGGTTTAGCTTTGGCTAAACCGTAAGTTTAGCCCGTGCTAAATTGTTGTCAAGCCGCTATGATAGACTTTTAATGTAGCCAGCCCAATTCGATTTGACGTATGAGTTCAATGGGTGAACTAAATTGGGACGTCAATTGGAATCGGTTCTTCTTTGAAAGTTACTCGCTATAATATGGCCAACCCCGAAACAACCGAAGCAGAAAAACGCTTTCAGCGCACGCGTAGTGATCACGCACGCGAGACGGCCGAAGATTACGTTGAAGCGATTGCCGAACACCTCGCCGAACAGGGGGCATGTCGGGGCGCTGATCTTGCGAGGCAGTTTGGCGTCAGCCATGTGACAGTGACAAAAACGATCGCTCGACTTCAGGCCGAAGGATTGGTTGAGACCGAACCCTATGGGCCATTGAATTTAACCGATGCAGGATCAAAGTTAGCCGCGGCATCGCAAAAACGGCATCAAGCGGTACTTGATTTCCTTTTAGCCATTGGCGTTTCGGCTCAAACGGCTGAGACCGATACCGAAGGAATCGAGCACCACGTCAGCGACGAAACGCTAGCTTGTTTTGCTCAGGTACTGGAACGATTGCAAAGCATTGCCGATGCTGAAACCAAAGAGCCTCTTCGATCTGATCGAAGCGACCATTGATAAATTCAAACACAAAGAATGATAAACGATCCATGCAACCGACTCGTATTGCTTGTATTGGGGGGAGCATCACCTTTGGTCGCGGCTTGGTCAATCGACGCAAAGAATGCTATCCAGCCGTCCTGCAAGACTTGCTTGACACACGACTTGGGGCTGGCCAAGTGGTGGTTAAAAACTTTGGCTACTCGGGTGCGACCGCTTCGCGCGTGAGCAACGAACCCTTTTGGGAAACGCCCAGCTTTACGTCAGCGAATCGTTTTCGGCCCCATTTGGTTTTGATTATGTTGGGTACCAATGATGCGCAGTTTGCCAACGCCGGCGGTAGATCGAATTTGGCATGCGATCTGAAAGACCTGATCGCTCATTTCAAAGAGAGTGGTACAACGAATGACACGCTCGATTGGGAGAAACCCCGAGTGCTGATTTCTCAATTCCCCCCGGCCGTGCCACCCGTGGAGGAAATAGATTTCGCTGCCCTGTCGGAGGTGGTCCGCCCCACGATCAGTCGGGTGGCCCATGAGGTGGACGTGCCACTTGTCGATTTCCACACACCAATTGGTTCTCACCGAGAAAATTTCCCCGATGGATTGCACCCAACGGCCGAAGTGTCAGCTCAGATTGCCCAAATCGCTTTGCAGGCCATATTGCCCTTGTTAACGGCTACAAGCCAATAAATCGGGCCATTGAGGCAGTTATCGTCACCGTTCGGCCCAATTGACCGAACTCTTTCTTGACACTCACGTTAGGGCGTGATGCAATGAAGGAATGCCGAGCACCTGAAGGGGCTCTTAGCTCGGATTCTTCCCCGAGGTTGCTAAGTGAAGCGTCTGTTGAATTTTGAAATACCTTGCGTTCGTTCCTTGCGACGATTGTCGTGCTGGGAACGCACGTTTTCTCCACAAAATCCTGTTCAGCCAAGCGCTGTTCAGCCCAACAAGTGGCAAGCCCCTCGCAAGGGGCTCACCTTGGTCGAAATGCTGATCGCCATGGCGATTGCGCTTTTGATGATGGCAGCCGTTGTGACCGTCTTTGCCAACATCAGCGCGAGCGTCACGCGGCGTCGGGCTACAATCGAAATGAATGGCCAGCTTCGTTCGGTACGCGAAATCCTTAGCCGCGACCTTGAGGGCGCGACTTGTCCCGCAATTCCATGGCAAAAGCCAGATGCTGCGGTCGGCTACTTTGAACTCATCGAAGGCCCGCTCAATGATTCCATGCCAAGCATTTGGCTTTGGGATACGAGTGTCCCCGACGATGGCGATCCCGAAGGCTTTGGCCGTAATGTTGCCGATTTGACGAAGCTTGATCTCGGCTTATCTTTCTTGCCAGGCAGCAATCTACGCGATACAGCAACTTCGACCGACGAAGAAGGCCGAGGCACTGCGTTGGGCAGTAACGAAACGCTCAGCGAAGACTTCAAAACCGATGGCCGGGGCCTTGGTGATGCGGATGATACACTGATGCTCACCGTTCGGAATGAGACCGATCAATTTGTGGGGCGAATACCTATCCGTGTAGGCAATGAGAGCCCGAACTTTCAGAGATTCCCCCAGTGGGGAATCGAAACGATTGAATCCCCGTTGGCTGAAGTCGTTTGGTTTGCCGTTGAAAATCCACCTGAACGGAACACCACCTTTGCGTTTGGCGAACCTGGCTTCCGGACGATTTATCGTAGAGCACTTTTAATTGCCCCTTGGCTTGAGTACCGCATTAGGGTCTCTGCAGGGGGTAATACGGTTGTTACCGAAGCTGGCGTGGTTCGAGTTCTAATTGACCGTATTGGTCGCGATGGCCCGAATGATGTTGCCGAGGCTCTTGCAAGTTTGATTGCTTTTCAAGAACGTTATGACCTATCGGTTCGCCTCGAATGGGATCCTCTAATGCCGAGTAATGATGGCGAGGGGCGATGGGTTTTGAAGGCGAATTCTTTGGCTGATTTAACTAAACGAGAGAACCGTTTCGAGCACCATGGCTTTGCTTTCGGCATGCCACCCACTCGACAATTTCCCTTTGCCACCACTTCGTTCGGATCAGGCTATGGAAACAGCGAGAGCGTCAGATTTGTCACCGATCCCGAATATACCGCAGCGGGACCGTCGGATGATGCAAACTTCGATGCCCTTGTGAATGGGGGGGCAAACAATGGGGTTGTCGATTACCAGCCTGATACGGGCGAGACCTTAAATGATATCCTCAGTACGGATCGCATTTATCCGGTTCGGCCATTTGCCTATGTGAGTGCCAATAGCACGACGAACGCCACGGCAAGGGCTTGGCAAAATGCCTCGGGTAATGTGGTTTTTGTAACGCGCGGGTTGGTTCCCTTGTCAGGCGTGCGGCAAGGGGAAGACATTGTCATGACCGACGTCTTGGCGTTTGACTTGCGGGTCTACGACCCCGGAGCACCACTTTATGGCTATTACGCGGGTGGCTACAGCGGAGGTGCAAATCAGCAAGAGGCAGATTTTATCGTGCAGCCAGGTGATACGGCTTGGCAGTCGGGGGTGATAGAAGATTTCGCCAATGGTAATAGTACGACACCGAATTACCTTGGTGATTTAGCTGGTAACAACAGTGGTCCGACCTTCCGGTGGGAACGTAATGGGGCGTATGTCGATCTTGGGTATGGCCGAACATTTTTTGATGAACAGGGGCTCATACCAAGCCCCTTCGATCGTTTTATTATACCGAATCTTATGTCACCAAATGCTGCTTCTTTCCTTAACCCACCAGCAATTCTAAAGCCCCCCGTTTTTTATAGTGATGGTGAAATAAGAAGAACCTCTTTGGCTCCTTTGGCCCCGGGCTACTCGGTTTACGACACTTGGAGTTGGCACTATGAAAATAATGGAATCGACGAGGACGGGGATGACGTAACCGATCAAGCGATCAATGGCTTCGATGATAACCAACGCTACGGTGCCGATGATCCGAGCGAACGGGAAACTCGGCCTCCTTACGATACGGCACTGAGGGGTATGCAAGCGAAAATTCGTGCCTACGAACGCGATAGTCGGCAGATTCGTGAAACTACGATTCGCGAATCGTTTGTGCCTGAGTAACAAGCGAAGCAAAGGCACAGGCATAATTATGGCAAGCATGCACACGATTCGTTTACGCGCCGCATGGAAGCCGCACTCTACAATTCCTCAAGCGTTTACACGAAGGTTCAACAAACCGACTAGCATTGAGAGGGAAGCCGTATGGCTTGCCGTTGATACATTGCCAGTTGAGGCTCAAATCAATGGCGAACCTCTTGAGTGGGATCCCGCCTCGTACCGAGTCGATATCACTGCCCAACTAGAGTTATCCAACGAACTCATGTTTCAAGTCGATGATGAGGCACTCTTGAAGACAGTTCGACTAGAAATCGAAGCTTAACATGAAGCCTGCGATTTCCGCTCCTTTGAAATGGAGGGGCTAAGGGAGGATTGAAGGCGTCTCTTATTAGGGTACCCAAAATAGGTAGCCCTGATTAGCGTTCAGCCTATGAGGGTCGCTTCAGCGACAA
>CAYGQU010000150.1:6815-7059 GCA_964352045.1 uncultured Planctomycetaceae bacterium | reverse complement strand
GATAACTGCTGCCTGTGGCGACTTCCATTTCGGCAACAACCCGTTTGCCTGCGGCCCGGACGCGTTGGATTGCTTCGCGCAGTTCGTTGCGTTTGCCAGCGCCAATCGACGGCGAACCGATTTGAATCAAAACCCCTTTGACTTTTTCATCTTTTGCCGCTTGATCCATGCGATCTATCAATTTACGAAGATCTATTTTGATATCACTGAAAGGGCCCGAGGCGCCAGGTGACTCAGGCAATTC
>CAYGQU010000150.1:4842-6805 GCA_964352045.1 uncultured Planctomycetaceae bacterium | reverse complement strand
TCACCGTCGAGGTGGAACCAAGCAAAACGAGCAATCTTTGCTTCTTCCTTTGCCTTCTCTGCCGCTTTGCGTTCGGCACGTTCTTTGGCACGACGGGCACGAGCTTCGGCGGCTTTCTTTTTGGCTTCGGCTTTGGACTGTTCGTCCGACTGTTTCTTGGCTTCGGTATCTGCTTGCTCTTTGGATGCCTCTTGAGAAGTTACCGTTTCGGCTTTTTCCGCGGCTGGCTTTTCCTTTACCACCGCCTCTTGTACCGCTGTCTCTTGCGCTAAGGCGTGGGGCGAAGCCATTGCTAGCATACCGACCAACGCGAGCAAGCAAATAGTATGTAGTACCGCACAGCGGATAGATACGACATAACACTTAGGTGAAAATAACATGGTATTGAATCACTCCTCAAATAAGTTAACCCCCAAGCTAGCGGCAAGTTGATGGCTAGGAGACTCGCTTGGTATGGCATAGGCTAATCGACCGACAAGCCTTATTAATTGCATTCGTTGTACAAGCATAAATCTTGCCCAATCAACGTAATCCTACTGCGCCCCACGCGACAAGACACCTCCGTGATGCCAAATTTCGCTCTTTTCCGTGCTTTTCTAAGCTCCGTATTGCTCTAGGTTCCGTTGGTCAGTTTTGCTACGGTTCTGCCCCCAGACGAGCCAATATGGCCGTTACGGCACTGCTGAGTCACCGTTTAACCACGCGAACCCCCCGCCGCGAGGCCCAATTCCATGCGATATTTCCCACTCGCTTACCTCTTACTAACCACGCTCTTCGCCTCGGCACCGGTTGCAGAAGCACAGTTCTGGAATCCGTTCAAAAGCAAGGAAGCAAAGCCTGCTGCCCCGAGCGCTCCTGAAGTAGGTGCCCCAACTGGTCGGGTCGAGCAAGCTTCGTTTGAATCGCCGACAGCGGTGGACTTTCGATTAAGCCAAACCTCGGGCCCTTGGCTCATTATGGCGACGACCTTTTCAGGCGAAGGTGCCGAAGACCAAGCGCGCGATCTTTCGTACGAATTAACCAAGCAATTTGGCATGAAGGCCTACGTCCATGAAATGACATTCGACTTCACCAAGGGTGATGAGCAACTGGGACGTGGTGTTGATAAGTATGGCGAGCCAATCAAAATGCGTTATCGAAGTGGCGAAAAGCGACAAGAGTGGGCCGTCCTCGTTGGTGATTTTACCTCGGTCGATGACTCGCTTGCCGAACATGAACTTGCCCGAATCAAATCGATTCGCCCCAGTGCGTTGGCTGTCGGCTCCGATGGTTCGACGAGTCAAAACTACGCGCATATTCGCCAAGCCCAACAGGCGGTTCTCGAAAAGCTTGGTAAGAAGCCCGCTGCCGACGGCCCAATGCGGACTGCCTTTCTGACGCGCAACCCGACGTTGCCCGCCGAATATTTTGTCCCCAAAGGGGTCGATAAATTTGTCGAGAAGATGAACAAGAGTCTTGACTACTCGTTGCTAAAAGCGGAGGGTCGCTACACGGTAAAGGTCGCTACCTTCCGTGGCCGAGGCGTCCTGCAAGGCGCTACCAGCGCCAAATCATCAGCCGCGAAACGCAAGAAAAACGATGTCGATCCGCTCGTCAAAGCAGCCGAAGATGCCCATCTGCTTTGCGAAGCAATGCGTCGACAAGGTTGGGAAGCCTACGAGTTCCATGATCGGACCGAAAGTTATGTTACGGTCGGTTCCTACAATGCCCTTACCAAGAGTGGTAAGATCGTACCCCTCGATCAAATCACCGATCTAGGTCAACTCAAAAGCGATATCCTTAAAACGGTCCAAACCTTTGGGGCTCAGTACAAGACGGCTCAAGTGCCGATTGATGAGCACAAGGGGGGAACCGCTAGTCAAACTCGCATCGAAGAAGCCAAGCAAACCTTTAATCAACTCTATTCAAGTGAAGTCGGCCAAGTCGCCGGTGGCATGAACCCGAAATATGCTCAGGTCTTTGT
>CAYGQU010000150.1:0-4832 GCA_964352045.1 uncultured Planctomycetaceae bacterium | reverse complement strand
TGTCTTTGTCGAAAAAATTAAAGGGAAATCAACCTATCGGCCAATTACCTTTGACATTCATCCTGAATTGATCGAAGCCCCCAAGAAAACCGTCAGCAGTGGTTTTGCTTGGCGACGATAAATGTCGTTTAATCACCTCCGGGGTTAGTTCGCGCAATATTTATCGCAAAACGCTGATCGCTGACAGCTTAGTCCCTTGTCGTTAAACTCTTGGCATGTCCCAACCCACGCTTGTTATCGGTTCACGTAATGCCAAGAAACGTGATGAACTTTTCCATCTGCTCTCTCCTCACGGAATAACCGTTAAAACGCTTGCTGACTATGCCAACTGCTCGCTCGATGTCGAGGAAGATGGCGACACGTTCGAGCATAACGCTCGTAAGAAGGCAACCGAGTACGCGGCGACACTAGGCGAATGGGTTCTAGCCGACGATAGCGGAATTTGCATCGACGCCCTAAGCGGTGCGCCGGGCGTCTATTCGGCCCACTATGCTGGAGAGCACGGCAATAACGAGGCAAACAATGCCCTCGTGATCAAAAACCTCGATGGCTTACCAGTAGAAAAACGGTCGGCCCATTACGTGGCGATGCTTGTCTTAT
Source organism: uncultured Planctomycetaceae bacterium (assembly GCA_964352045.1). GTDB lineage: Bacteria > Planctomycetota > Planctomycetia > Pirellulales > Lacipirellulaceae > CAYGQU01. Next base: position 4,232 of record CAYGQU010000150.1, on the reverse strand, counting down.
CCGATCCGACTGGTAAGGTCCAAGCCTCGGCACGTGGTGAATGCCATGGCCGAATCACGACCGAACAGCGTGGCACAGCAGGCTTTGGATACGATCCCTTATTCGAGCTACGAGAATATCATCGTACGTTCGGCGAAATGGGTCCTGCGATCAAGCGAGCCATCAGCCACCGAAGCCGCGCTATGCGCAAAATGCTTCCGCAGTTGGTTCGGCTTGTTACATGTGCATGATGAAAACAAGATTGTTTTCCTTAAATTGGGTGGTATCAATGAAATTCTAAGTCTAATCGACATGGCATTCGCCCTTCGTTTTGTTCAATCAGCCTAAGACTTCGAGCAATGTCCGCATGGTTGCCACATTGATCGCCGCAATCTCGCTTGGGGGTTCGGTGTAGCCCCCCGCCATGACCACGCAAAGGGGGCGTTGATGCCTTTGGCAGGCTGTAAAGACCGCTCGATCTCGTTCGACCAAGCCATTGCGAGTCAGCCGCAACTTGCCGAGGCGATCTTTTTCGTAGGGATCTGCCCCCGCTAGATAAAATACCAAATCCGCCTCTTGCCAAGGAAGCTTCTTGTCGATGGCGTCAACAAGCGCTGCGAGATATACGTCATCACCCGTTCCTTCAGGCAAAGCGATGTCGAAATCTCCCTCTTGTTTGGCAAAAGGGAAGTTACGATCGCAATGCATCGAGAAGGTGATTACCGACTCATCGTCAGCAAACAAGGCTGCTGTGCCATTGCCCTGATGGACATCCAAGTCAACGACCAGTGCGCGTTTGATAAGCCCTTCAAGCTGAAGATGCCTGGCCGCGACGGCAACATCATTAAAAACACAAAAACCTTGTCCATGATCGGCAAAGGCGTGATGCGTGCCACCTGCGAGATGAACGCCGATGCCATTGCCGATAACGTTGCCGAAGACGTTGTTCATGGCGGCCATCGCAGCATCGACCGTGCCACCGGTCGAGCGACGTGAACGCTCAAGCATCGCAAGCGACCAAGGAAAACCAATACGCCGCTCTTCGATCTTGCTCAGTTGACCATCTTGCAATTTGGCCAAGTACTCGGTCGTATGCACGCGCAATAGCATTTCATCGCTAGCGGCACTCGCTTCGATCAATTCCAAACGATCAGCGAATTCGGATGCCAACAAGCCTTCTCGCAGCAGGCGATACTTTTCCATGGGGAACCGATGCTCCTCAGGCAACGGCAACGCAAAGGTATCGCTGTAGAAAGTTGGAATTGGAATCCGATACGCCACGCTCAACGATCCTTCATCCTCGGGTCGAAGGCGTCGCGCAAGCCATCGCCTAAGAAGTTGAGGGCAAACAGGGTAATGCCAATCGCAAGGCTTGGGAAAAGGATCAACCACCAATAGATTCGCACTGGCGTAATGACTTTGATCCCTTCGTTCGCAAGGAGCCCCCATGAAACGTCAGGAGGTTCGACCCCCATGCCGAGGAACGAAAGAAACGCTTCAAACAAAATCACACGCGGAATCGTTAGCGTCAGATAGACGATCACCACGCTCAGCAGATTCGGCACAATGTGTCGAAAGACGATTCCCGCTTCTGAAACCCCCAGGGCCTTTGCCGCCTCAATGAATTGTTCGTTGCGCAAGCTTATCACCTGACCTCGAACAACGCGGGCCATCGTAAGCCAATAGATCGCTCCGACCACCAAGTAAAAGATGGTAATTCGATCAATCCCGTAGATAGCAAGCGTTTCTTCGTACTCGATTAATACCGTAATGATGAAGATGACTAAGAAGATAAAAGGAACACTGTAGAGGACATCGACAAGGCGCATCATGAGGTTATCGACCCAACCGCCGGCGTAGCCAGAGATGGCTCCGTAGGTTACGCCAATCGTTAGCGAGACGAGCGTTGCCACGATGCCAACGATAAGCGAAACACGAGCTCCCCAGAAAATGCGGCTCAAGATATCACGCCCCAACTTGTCTCGACCACAAATCGAAGAGAGCGACCATTCGCCAAACAAGGCGTAACGCGATTGGACCATTAATTGAGAGAGGGAGCCCAGTTTTGGGAATCCGGCATCGGCATAGGGACGCTGAATTAGCGAATCGACTGCTGCCCGGGCGCGTGAAACCTGTCGATGCCGCTTGGCCGTTTCTTCGTCGGAGAGCCCCTTTTCTTGCATGGCGATTCGAGTGACTCGCAGCGACTCGCGCGCCTCGGGAAGCTGCCGTCTGAGGTTAATTATCATCTCTTTGTCGAAACGAAACGTCTTCTCAAAGAGTGGCAAAACGATCGGCGGTTCAAACAATCGGGATGTTTGATTCTGGTCAGGGGGCTGTAGCGGAAGCAAAGGCGTGAGCAGCGCTAGCAGAACGACCAGCACCAAAATGCCAAGCGATAGCATCGATGGCTTGCTCTTGCGCAGCCGCCGCCAAGCGTCTTGTGTTAGCGACGTTCCGGGTGGGCGAGTCTTTGGCGATGCGGTTGTATTCATCAATCCCACTCCACACGAGGGTCTAGCACTCCGTAAAGCAAATCGACAACGAGGTTCATTGAGTAAAGCAAGGCCGTATAGAGGACCACCAGTCCTAGCGAAATGGTGTAGTCACGATCAAGCGCAGCTTGCACAAAGTGCCAACCAAGGCCTGGGATGGCAAAAATTCGTTCCACCACGGGCGAGCCGGTTAGAACGCCCGCCACGGCAGGGCCAAGAAACGATACCACGGGCAACATGGCCGTTGGCAAGGCGTGCCTCAAAACAACCATCGTGGGCCCAACCCCCTTGGCTCGTGCCGTTCGGATATGGTCCTGCGACAAGACATCAAGCATGCCAGTCCGCGAGATGCGAGCAATATAGGCGGCATAAGGCGCGCCAAGGCAAAGAGCAGGCAACACGAGTTGCTCAAGCGAACCCCAACCAGCTGCGGGCAGAAGGGGAATCCAGAAGACAAAGATCAAAATCGCAAAGCCAGCAATAACGAAGTTTGGCAGGGCGATACCAATCGTGGCAATCGACATGAGCGCTATGTCGGTCCACGATCCTCGAACAACCGCCGAAAAGATGCCAGCCGTTAGGCCAACACTAAACGCTATGCCAAGTGCCAACAAGCCCATCGCAGCCGAGACGGGTAAACCCTCTGAGACCAAGCGATTGACGGAGTAGTCCTTCTTCATGGACCGACCAAAATTGCCGGTCGCCATTTGCCCCATGTGATAGGTGTACTGTTTCCACAGGGGTTGGTCGAGACGATACTCTCGCTCGAAATTCGCTTTGATTTCGGGTGGCAAAGAGCGCTCGCCATCAAACGGGCCCCCCGGCACAGCGCGCGTGAGGAAGAACGAAACAGTAAACACAACCCACAAAGTGGCAAGCATCCAGAAAAAGCGTCGAATGAGGAATGCGGTCACTTGGCCACCTCCCCGGCTTCTTTGTTTGTAGAGTTGAGTTCTATTGCAACGTTAGGTTCTTTGGCTACTGATTCGTTTAGTTTGGTGTCATCTGGTTCAGTATCGTCGAGCGCACTAATGTCGGTCATCAGATCACTAGGGCCGGTAGCTTGCTGATCGATTCTTAGAAAGTGAAGCGGGTGTGTGTCTTGGAGATTATTCCAAAAACCACGCACATGAGGACGAACCAAGTTGCGCGAAACGTAGTTATAAATCGGAATGACTGGCACCTCGTCCATCAAAATCGTCTCAGCTTGGTGAAGCATCGCCAGGCGAGCGATCGGGTCCGACTCGCTGCGGGCCTTGCGGATAAGTTCGTCGTACTGAGGACTGCCCCACCCGGTGTTGTTGTTCTCACCCCCCGTAACAAACAGATCGAGAAACGTGTTCGGGTCGAGATAGTCGCCTATCCATGCCCGACGAACCGCATCGAATCCCAAGGTTCGTTGACTTGTCAAATAAGTCGACCACTCTTCATTACGCGTTGCGACGTTAATACCTAACACCTTTTGCCATTGCTTGCGAAGCAACTCGGCAATCGTTTGATGCTGTTCCGAAAAATTATAGAGTAAGTCAATCTTCGGAAAGCCTTGGCCTTCGGGATAACCTGCTTCGGCTAGCAGCCGGCGAGCCTTGTTGTGATCGGGTCTGGGGCATTGCGGGGCTGAGTATCCTGAAAGGCCTGGCGGGGTGAACGAACGCGTTGCTAGCTCGCCGGCACAAGCGACCAGGATGATCTCTTCGCGATCAATCGCTAGCACCAAAGCTTGTCGCACCCGAACATCGTCAAGCGGTGGTCGCGATG
>CAYGQU010000149.1:6714-7060 GCA_964352045.1 uncultured Planctomycetaceae bacterium | reverse complement strand
GAGCAAATACAATTGATGATGATCGAAGACGAAGACTACGAATAGTTTCACAAGACGAAAAACCACTTTCAATTTCCAAACAATTTTTCACCCTAGTCACGCCAAGCCACCATGCCGTCTCCTGAGGATTTTTTGAGCGAACTGGCCGAGCAGAAGCTCGCACCTGAGTCGACGATTAAATTGCTTTCTAAGAAAGTTCAGAAGAGTCGCACAAAAGTGACGGTTAAGGCGTTGGCTAAATTCCTCGTCGAAACGGATGCGATTTCCCAAGAGCAAGTCGACTTGGTGATTGCATCCCTTCCCGATGCACCTTCTCTAGCAGACGACGTACCCGAGCTTGTCGAAG
>CAYGQU010000149.1:0-6704 GCA_964352045.1 uncultured Planctomycetaceae bacterium | reverse complement strand
TGAAGAAATTACTCTCGGTGATGTCGAAGAGAGCGAAGCTGATTTTTCGGACGGCAAACCGAAAGAAAGACGATCGACACGCCACAAGCACCTCAAAAAATCAAAAGGAAACGAATTTGATTCTCCCCTGATTTTGCTTGGCTTCGGCGGGTTGGTGGTGCTTGTTTTGGCAGGATTAGGGCTATTTTATCTGCTAAATTCCGAAACTGGTGATGAACGATTCCGCTCGGCACAATCGGCTTATGAAGCAGGATCTTTCTCGCAAGCCATTACCGAATTTGATTCTTACGTTACTGATTTCCCGACTCATGCGTCCTGGAGCGAAGGAAAGGTTCGCCTCGTGGTAGCCAAACTACGGCAGGCGGTCGATACGGGACGCAATTACCTCAAAGGGCTCGAAGAAGCTCAAACGTTAATTCCCAGCATTGAAGACGAACCAGCCTTTAACAAGGCACAGGGTGATCTAGCTACCTTGCTGCCCAAAATTGCTGAAGGCTTAGCTTTGCAAGCAGAAAAAGCCTCTGAGGCAGGAGATGCCGACGAGACGACCTTAGGAGTTGAAAGAACCAACGCTGCGCTCAACATGGTTGGCAATACGAAGTATGTGCCTAAATCATTACGCGATGACATACAGATTGGGTTAATTGGTGAAACACTCGAACGAATCGAAAGACGACGTGTTGCACTCGTTGCACTTAAAGAGACTCTGGCTTCAATGGAAGAGGCAAATAGCTCAAATTCACCTCGTGAAGCCTACATTGATTACGCCAAATTAATCGACGATCATCCTGAACTGGTTGATGAATCAAAACTAATCGAAGCGCTCGAAAAGACGGCTGAGGCTGAGAAGTCGGCCATTCGATTCGTTGCAGAAACCTCTGAGTCGATTACTGAAGAACGCCCCTCGAATGTCTATCGAGCTATTGCCGTTGCGAATCAAGGCTTACTGGGCGAAGCGGAAGCCAACGGCGTCTTTATCTCGATCCATGCAGGAATTGCGTACGCTGTGCAGGCCAGCAATGGCGATTTACTTTGGAGACGTCCGGTCGGTATCGGCGCTTCGCTTACCGAGCCGGTTCTTATTGAAGATGATTATCTGTTAATTGATCATCGTTACAATGATCTTTTGCGAATCAACGCGACGACAGGCAAACTCGTTTGGCGAGTAGCATCGGACCCTGGCTCGATTACACCGGTGCTTTCGGGTGGCCGAATTTTGGTTGCTGCGGAGTCGGGTCGCCTGCTAGCCTTTGAGGCCAATACCGGACAGCTTGAGGGGTATGTCAAAATGGCCCAACCACTTAGGTCTCCCCCCGCTTACGATGCACGACTCAACCGAATTTATCTTGTCGGCGAGCATTCGAGCCTTTATTCCCTGAATGCGACCGACCTTAGCTGCGCTGATGTATATCACTTAGGTCATCGCGAAGGTAGTGTCTTACTGGCTCCAGCCATTGTCAGTGATAAGTTGGTCGTTGTGGAAAACATCGGTTTGGAAACCGCCTCAATTCGTCTCCTTGGTTTGAACGAAACAGGAGAGATTACTGAAACATTAGCTGTCGAACGACTCGAAGGGACTTGCGATACGCCACCCCTGGTAATGGGGCGTCGGCTTGCCGTAAGCACTCGCTTGGGTGAAGTAAGACTTTACGAAATTGCGACGGCTGGTAGTGATCGAGAGCCGATGCGAGAAATGGCCGTCCGCCCCGTCGGACGTCAAAAACCTGGTTCGCGATACTTGGCTGCTTCAAAGGGAGGTTCCCTATGGATCGCTGACATTGGCTTAACCCGAAGCGTCGCATCGCTGGCCGATAGCCGACTTGTCGTTCAAAGACTCGATCAAACTTATGCAAACGATGAATTTGCTGGTCCCATCGAAACACGAGGTAATTGCCTAATCCATTCACGACAAAAAAATAACGAATCTTACATTACGCTAGCAGCAACCAATCTCGAATCGGGTGCTACGATTTGGGAAACCAACGTAGCCCTAATGCCGGTGACCTCACCGCTTGTTTCCAATTCGCTCAAAGGCTTAGTCATAGCCGACCAAATCGGTGGTCTGTTTCTTATCAACCGAGATGCGATCATCGGTGAGGTTGTCAGCAAGCCCTTAGTTCAGAATAGGGTTAGTTCGACACTTGATTACTCACTGAAACTAAATGACGAACAGCTTTTGCTTACCGCAAAAGGAAGCAAGCAAGTGGTCCCGCTTCGGCTAAATACCGATCGTCCTCGACGTCCCTATAACTTAGCAGGCCAAATTACATGCCAGCCTGTCACAATGGGCGAAGGTTGGCTAGCTCCACTCGACATAGGGCAGGTAGTTTTGCTCGATGCCAAGGGTGAGCCAATCGCTGCTCCCTTCCAACCAAAACTCGCGCCGGGGGAAAGAATTAACTGGCAACGTCCGGGCGTGGCTACGGTTGGGGGCGAACTCATTGCCCTTGTTCCGGACACAGCTGGCAAGCTCTACTCGCTTAGCTACGCTGATTCCGAGACACCACAGCTTGAACTCGCGAGTTCTTACGACCTTCAAAACCTAAAGCCCAATAGCGGCGCAAGCATAGTCGGTAACAAAGGAGTCTTTGGTCTCGAAGGGGGGCTACTTGGATTTGTCACGCTACCTCGTATCGAGTCGGTCGAGACAATAAGTATTCAAAGCAACATTATGTGGGGACCACATGTAGTGAATGACCTTGTACTTGTTGCGACTGATACTGAAAAGCTAATCGGTATCGATCTAGCCAACAACCAAGTCGCCTGGGAGCAGCCGCTTGAGAATGGTCTGCCTGTTGGCACGCCACTTGTTGAACCAAAAGAATGCCTCCTTTCGATGGAACGTGGTACTTTAGAAATCATTGATCCAACCACCGGTAAAAAAATAAAATCGCTTTTCATAGACCAAAGCCTTGCAGAAGGCCCCACCGTTTATGGCAACCGTTTACTGCTAGGAACACAAGACTGCGCTGTGTTAGTTGTCGATCGACCCTAAGTGGAACTAAGCTAGTTTATTCGTCGCAATCATGTGCTATCGCACCCAATTGAACCACTGCTTACCTACCTGCTAAACCATGCCAAGCATCGTCACACGACTGAACAAGCTACTCGACATCAACGCAAAATGCGTGGGAATGTTAGGCTTGGCATTGGTGTTAATCAATCTGACAGCTATCGGTACAGCTCAGACAAACCAACCAAAAGATAATCAGATCCTGCTTGAACGAGAGCCCTTTGACCTGATAGTGCTCAATGCGGCCAATGATAACGTTAGGCTAGAGGTCTTTCGTCTCCCACTTCCTGGTCGGCGCGTCCCACTCCCTTTTCCCTCAGGAAGCTTTGAAGCGAGAGAAATCAGTAACCCGACCGTCGATTTAAGAGTCCTTTGGTCAGCTGTTTCACGCATTGAGTTGTATGAAGAACAGCTCTTAAAAGAGGCGATCCGACTAACGAAAGCCAAGAAATTTAATCAAGCCTTTAGATACTTTGCCCGACTTGAACGGGACTATTCAAATCATCCAGGATTTGAATCGGCTTTAGTATCCTACCTTCGGTCGGATGCTCTGGATCAATTTCGCCAAGGGAATCATGTTCACGCATTAGCGGTTTTGCAAAGCCTTTATTTGAGGGCGAAATCGACGCCTGGGGTGGCTCAAGCGGTGAATGCCGTCGGCGAATCGATTATTAAATCGCAATGGGATGCTAACGACTACGCTGCGGTGCGTCACACGGTCGAGATGCTCAAAGTACAGTTTGCTGGCCTTGATCTTGCGGTTGTTAAGCGTTGGGACCAACGCCTCGAAGCTCGATTGCGGCTCTTAATCGAAGAGGGAGAAGCATCTTTAGCCAAAAAAGAATTCCGAGAAGCCCGCACCTCTGCGACTCGGGCTTTTAACCTCTCACCAAATTCTCCTTTGGCAAATGATTTACTTGCGCGAATTGAAAAAGCTAATCCTAGCCTACGAGTGGGCGTCAATCAGCCCTATTATGCAGCCAACACAATTCGGCTCGATTCCCCTGTAGCAATTCGGACCGGAAGGTTGCTCTCAACTTCGCTAGCTACGCTGGATGATTTCCAATCGTCAGGTGGTGTTTACTCTTCTCCGTTTGGCGAAATTTACACTGAAGATGCGAATGCGCGAGTTATTCTCAAACTCAACGAAACGGCACTTTATGGCGGGCAAGGAGAATATCGTTTAGCTCGCGGGATTCTTGACTTGGTCGAAGAGAGCAATCCCTACTACACCGCACTGGGAAGTCGGCTCAGAGAAATCGAAGTACTTCCCTCAAGCGAAGTTGTCTTACATCTTGATCCGCCACACCCACACCCAGAGGCTTTACTCAAGGGCCCCTTGCCAAAATCGCTTTTGCCCTACGCGCCTAAAAAATGGGAGGTAAGTTCCACGAATGAGGTTTCAACGACTTTTTCTTACAACGGAACAATTACCGAAGGGGGCTATCGTGAACTCGATGAAATTACCTTCAAGGAAGAAGAGCAGGGAATCAAAGCGATTCTCTCGGGCGAACTTCATGTGTTAGCCAATGTCTCGCCTTGGAACCTGCCACGTTTGGCAACCTCAAAAGTGGTTCGTATCGGCCAATATCGCATTCCGACGCTACACTGTTTAGTCCTCTCAGGAAATTCATGGCTGGTAAACGAACGAGAATCGCGTCGCGGCTTGTGTTATGCTCTGGCTCGCAGCACCTTTGTTGATGAGGTTCTTCTAGCGGGTGAAACACGCTCAGGATTTGTTCCCTTATCGGGTCCCTTTCCCGCAGGGCAATCCCTTTCGGACCCCCTCCGATACGCCTACCAAGACAGCATTGCCGATCGTGATTATCAACCACGTCTGGCCGCGTTGCTGATGGCGTTAGCGGCCCAGGGGGGAGCACAAAATGCGATGGAAAATGAGCTGATTGATACGCAAGAGCTACCTCCGCTTGTGCTCGCCCACCCTCCTTCGCCAATTGCTCGTCTCGCTTGTCGTTCGATTCAAACGCAACTCAAAGGATTGCAGGTAAAGGTTGATCTAGTCGAACTCGATGAACCAACCCTGATTGCTACCGGAGATAAGTACGATCTTCGCTATGCCGAGATACGCCTCAGTGAACCAATGGTCGATGTCTGGCCACTTATTGGCCCGGGAGGCATTGCGGGGGAATGCACCGAGTCCTTGATTGTCTCGCTGAACCAATTGAACTCCGCAATATCTAGTGTAACGATGACGGATCAATTACGCCAAGTTCATGAAGTAGCCCATGGCGAATTGCCTTTGGTTCCTCTCTGGCAGACGGTCGACCACTACGCTTACCGAGCCGATCTCGATGGTTTACCCAATGAAACGGTTGATCTTTATCAAACCGTTGAAACATGGAAAGTCGTTCGTAGGAGGCGAAGTCAATAATGTCTATTGTCACATCGAATGTACTTCGCTTGGTGTTTATTCACCTATTAACTTACCTCATACTCAACCTATCATTGCCAACACAGGCAGCTGGTCCGCGGTATTGGAACGTCACTCCGTACCAAGTCCAGATTGAATTGATCCCCGTCGGTACGGCAATTACATCGCCAAGTAATCTGGCAAAACTCGTTGACCGACTACAAGAGCGTTGCAACACGCGGCTTCGCCCTCTTTGGATCACAACAGTTCGTGCTTCCCTGCCATCTGATCGATTGGAACTCATCAATTTATTAACCCATAAGATGCCAACCACGGGCCCAAGTCATAATTTAGATAAGCCAGTCAAGTTCGATAAAAAAATCCTCCTGCATGTCGAACAAAAGGGAAGCCTACTCAAGATTCGCTGCCGCGAATACGACACCACCCTCATGCGTTGGGGAATCTTGCATGAAGATCATCGGGCTCGTGTAACCAATATCGAAGAAGCACTACTCGAAGCAATTACACAAACTTTTTCTCCATTGATTGCGTTTGAGATTGATCCAAAAGACCCCACGCTAGTTTCCATTCAAGTCCGCGGAAGCGATCTGACTGCTGACAATTCTTTTGGCAGCCCCCCGGCTGACACTGTCTTACTTCCTTTTTTGCGACGTGTCGATCGAGAGGGAAACCCGGTTCCCGAAGGGCTGGCTCAAGTTCCTTGGACCTATCTGGTTGTTCCCGACTTGGGTAACGAAGCTATCGAAGGAGATACGAATTCGCCCAACGTAAAAAACATAGTTGCCGATGTTTATAGTCATATCCGCATGCCGTTCGGTTCGAGACGACGTGGTCGGATTGAGCAACTAGCCATTGCGGTTCAGCACGACCCAACGCTACCTACGAAGCTACAACTCTACGCACAGCAAGATGAATCGATCCCCCTTGAAGGCTACGAAGTCTTCATCGGCGAACCGGGACAAGGAACCAATCTCACACGGCTAGGTCGCACTGACCATACGGGTTCGATCATGATTCCTCAGTCAAATAAAATTTTGATGGCGCATGTCAAAAGTGGCTCGACCGTAGTGGCAAGCCTGCCAATTGCCCCAGGTGTGAATCCTTTATTGCGCGCCCCGCTGCTTGATGAACGTCAACGCTTAGCAGCAGAATCCAAACTTTCTGCAATGCGTGAAAGGCTGATTGACCTTGTCGCTCAACGGCAAATCCTGCAAGCAAGGATTCGTCGTCGAATTGATGCTGACGATCTTGCTACTGATGAGGAACTTCTCCGTGAGATAGAATCGCTACCCGGACAAG
>CAYGQU010000148.1:4861-7068 GCA_964352045.1 uncultured Planctomycetaceae bacterium | reverse complement strand
ATCAAAAATCAAACAAAATGGATGCAAACTCGTTGATCGATAACACAGTCGCTACTAGCCGGAGGAGTAACGGATTAGCCTTATTTAGCCGATTGGTTATTCTCTCCGGTCGCTCACGCTTCTGGCTCTTGATCTTTACTACAATTAGTTCGATTCCTGATTTAGTTTTGTCACGCGACGGTGCCCCTGGATTTACTGACGAGATTTTGCTTATTACTTCATCGCCTTCACCTTGGAAGTGAGGGATAAATAGGCTCCCTTCTATGCGGATGATGGCATGTTTTTTGAAAGCAAATGTTTAGCATTATTGACTTAGATTCCCTTATTTCTTCTGAGCTATTCTTTAATTGCGGCTAGCATTTCGCTACAATAGGAGTAGATACCGAGGGGCATCGGCTTATCTTGCAAGGCAAATCTCATGTTATTCGCAAAGACGCGATTTCGATTGACCAAGGCCCTTCTTGGCCTTGCGTTTCTTTTTATTAACACGGCCTTTATCAATCCCGGCAGTGTGATGGCTGCTAATGTGGTTGATCCTGATTCAATTGGGGCGAACGATGTCTACGCCGGAGGGATTCCTCTTTACCTTTTCACTCCACTGCCTGAGCACCTCGACTTATTAGATTTTGACCTTGTCGTTGGTGATACCACGTTGGGTGATTTTATAATCGACGGAGGAAGTTCCGTTAGCAATGGTAACAGCATCATCAGCAAAGGTCCCGATAGTGCTGGGGTTGTTACAGTGTTCGGAAACGATTCACTTTGGCAAACCCTTGGGGACCTAACCGTTGGTGATCAAGGCCTAGGGTTTATGTTTGCCAACGAAGGAGGTAACATCACGAGCCGTAATGCTTATCTTGCTCGCGAAGGTGGCAAGGCAGGTGCAGTGACCATTACCGGTGAGGGCTCAACTTGGGTCAACGAGCAAGAGATAACAATCCTTAGCGGATCAATCAATTTGTTAAATCAAGGCAAATTGTATACGGAGAAGCTAACGACTCAAAAATTGCTTTCAAATACGAATGCCGACACCCAAATTGCTATCCGTAACGGTGCTTTGCTAACAGGCCACATGCCAAGAAGGAATTTTATATCTTTGCAGCCAGATGATTCTCCCATTGCAGTGATGAATTCAGTCGACTTGCGGGCTCAAATCCCTGAATCGAATTTAGAAATTGAGCTAGGTGGCTACTCGCGTCTTGATCTCTCGGGCGGTGGAAAAATCTATAGCCAATCGGCTTCTTTACTTGGAGACTCAATTACCCCAAGGAGACGTGGCTCGATTCGTGTCGGACTTGCTGGAGAAGATACTGTTTGGCACAACACGGGTGATTTGACGCTTCAAGAAACCCAATTGAACATTTCAAATTCTGCCCGATTAACGAACCGCGGCAAAACGACCATTGGTGAGGAGAGTCGAGTTTTGGTCTCAGTAGGGGAGTTTGACTTTGGTACCACCGACCTGGAATCGTTTAACCGGATATTTGCTAGTGGTGGAAAGCTTTCGGGTAAAATTCCTTTGACGGGCATCACCAACATGGAGCAATTGTCGGGGAATAGCTTTAATACTTCGGCCGATATCAAGATGGTGGAACTACAAAACCTTGGAATCCTATTTGGCAATGGCTCGGTCCAACTTGGATTGCACAATACGCGAGAAGGTAAAGTCTTTGTCAACCAATCTATGGAATTTGGTGGACTAAGTGAGAACGATGGTGAAATCAATGTTATCCAAAGTGTATTACGAATTAGAAATCGCTTGATAAACCGAGGAGAAATCCTTAATGTCAATGGCCAGCTGATGGTCGAAGGAGATCTGATAAATTACGGCACGATCGCGGGTCGTCAAAGCTTACATACCTCTGGAACTCTGTACAATTCAGGGCGATTGGATTTCGACGGCGGAGTATCGCAGGTCGAAGGAGAAGTGGTAAACCAAGGCTCGTACTTTACAGCGCTTAATACTTTGCCAACAAACTTGGTTGTTGATTTCTTGCCATACAACGCTCAAATAAATGTGAGCAATCAAGGTCTAGTGGAATTTAATAATAGGGTTCTCGGAGCGGGTGCTATCAACGTTGAAGCGGGCTCGACGGCTCGTTTTAATGGTGGTTTTGAAGGACGTGGTACAACTGGCGAAGGGTTGGTTTTCTTAGCAGGCAAAATTGCGACCAGCGATTTTTTTCTTTCCCCAACGATTGAGTTGT
>CAYGQU010000148.1:0-4851 GCA_964352045.1 uncultured Planctomycetaceae bacterium | reverse complement strand
TTTTCGTACCGTAGATGCTGAATTGGATGGCGTGACGCACCCATTGCCAGACTTGTACCCGTTTGAGTACTTCCAAAGAGGAGAGATGAATTTTGGAGGCGACGTTACCATAAGTGCCGGAGCAGTTGTCGAACTTGATATTTCAGGCCTGGGCCTAAACGACCATATTAATGTGGCAGGTACTTTAACACTCAATAGTAACCTTGCATTGAATCTAGTTGCAGGCGAATCACTTAAGCCACAAGACACATTTACTCTGATCACGGCAAGTGAAATCGTCGGGTCATTTCGCAACCTCAATCAAATAGAGCTTGATGGCCCCTTAGAGTGGGAATTCTTACAAACGGAGACTGAAATCTCAGTAACTGCTATCCTACCTGGCGACTTCAATAACGACTGGTCAGTTGATGCTGCTGACTACTCTGTTTGGAGAGATCACTACGCTAGTCAGGATGGTAGAGTCTCTCAGCAACTGCTTAGAAAATGGTTGAATAACTACGGGACGACTTATGTACCTTCCCTCAGCCCGATCAGCTATTTTTCTCAGGCAATTCCTGAACCAAATAGCGCGATTCTGCTTCTGAGTTTCAGCTTGACATTTGTCAATCGACGGTCGTTGCTGCTACTAAGCTTCGCTTCACGCTCGGCGGCGTACAGCTGGGCGATCAGCGACAGCACCTGCCGAGCAAGAATCTCGTGAGAATCCTGCGCGTCGTAGAACTTCCGCTGCGGATGCGCCAGCACGCAATCTCTCTCACGTTCTGAGAGTGGAAGATGCCGTCGTAACCTCCGTAGGCGTCGGCCTGCAAATAACCTTCGTACTCTGCGAGAACAAAAAGCAGGCCAGGCGTCAATTTTCTCTGATTCTATTAGCGACTATCTCCTTTTGGCGTATTTAATCTTCAAATAATTCGTCCGGCAGATAACCATCGTCGGCTACCGCGGATAGGCTATCGAAGATTGTTTGATCGAGAGAATGATTCAGGACGCGTACACTGCCGTCGAGAAAAGCAAAGTGCGATAGGTTGCCATGCTCACTTCCAAAGTGGCCAGGGTAGGTCTCGGCGTTGGTTTTTGGAAAGCCTGCTGAACTTCGTCGCACCGCGCCGTGTCGATTGCCACCGGCAAAAAAGGCCGTATCCCCCTGTCGAGCATGTTTTAGTCCTTCGTCGATGTCTGCTTGTTCGGGTGGTAAGTACTTTTCACCTACGCAAAAAGTTTTTGATAAGCCATCGGTCACGCGTCGTGCGGAGACTGCCGAATTGGTGTACATCGGGCCGAAGGTTTCGCCATTGAATTTCGCTCTGCCAAAACTCTCCATGCCATTGCGTGTGCTTAGCCCAGCATTAGCGGCAAAGTCACCGCCAGCTCCCGACGCTGGTGCCAGTGAAGGAGATCCTTCGTTATCGAAATCACGGTCGGCTGCTGGCGAGCGTCGACTGGGGCAATAAAAAGAGGCGACAGGCGTTCGCATTGCCAAACGATTAACTTCGTCATCACATCGGGCTGTGGGGACCCAGGAATCGGACAAAGCTTGTTCTTCGATAAAGGGAAGCAGATAAAAGGCCCACGAAACGGCGTGCTGTTCTGTTCCTTCAGGATAACGAGGCGAACCTGCTCTTCCGGGAGGATAGATGCCCTTTGTATCGTGGTGCAAAGTGATGGCTATGGCTTGTTGGCGGAGCCGACTTTTACAATCGGTCCGACGAGCAGCTTCTCGGGCAGCTTGTACAGCAGGCAATAACATAGCTACCAAAATGCCGATGATCGCGATGACGACCAGAAGCTCGACGAGCGTAAAGGCTTGGCGGCGTAACATTGGAAAGCTCCAATCTCTATCGGGTTGAAGTCTTATGTGGCTCAAGTTAGGGAGTAACGCAAGCAATCAGTTTGACTCAACAGCTTTCGATACTTTATTCGCTTTGGATGCAACGTATTGAATTATAGGAATCTAGTTTAACAAATAATGGCCTAGGAGGCGTTTATTACCCGAGAGCGAGTCCGTTTGTATGCGTTTCAGCAAGCGATTCTCGATGCCCGAGGTGTATCAAACAGGCTGTTTTATCGTCAAAAACTCCGAAAATTAGCTTCTAACCTTTGGTAACCTAGCAATCTGACTGGGCATCGTTATCGCGACAGCGTAACTTATAGCCATTCTCTCATTTTTTCGACTAACTGTCCTACCGCTAGCCGCCATGTCTGACCTCAATAGCCGAAATCATTTCTATCTTGGTCGTGAGTACGATCAAGCGACGGATAACACGCTTGATGATAAGCCGCTTCTTTACAAATCGAATGATCTAACGACGCATGCTGTTTGTGTTGGTATGACCGGCAGTGGAAAGACGGGCCTCTGTGTTTCGTTGCTCGAAGAGGCGGCACTCGATCAGATCCCAGCAATTATCATCGACCCTAAGGGTGACCTGGGGAACCTGATGCTTGGTTTTTCTGAATTAAAGCCCAGTGACTTTCGACCTTGGATTGATGAGAGCGTTGCTGAACGAAAGGGAATGACGCCCGACGCGTTTGCCACCGATACGGCCGCACTTTGGAAAACTGGTTTGGATAAGTGGGGGTTAAATACTGATAGTATCAAACAGCTGAACGATTCGGTCGAGCGTGTGATCTTTACGCCAGGCGCCAGCCATGGGATACCGATGACGGTGCTGAAAAGTTTCGATGCACCCCCCAAGGCACTGCGTGATGATGTCGATGCATTTCGACAGCGCATTTCTTCGTCGGCTTCAGGTTTGTTAGCGTTGCTTGGCATTGATGCCGACCCGGTGCGAAGTCGTGAGCATATTTTGCTTTCCAACGTCCTCAAGCACGAATGGAACGAGGGTCGTAACCTTGCCATTGCGGATATGATTCAAGAGATCATCGACCCCCCTTTTGAAAAGATCGGGGTAATGGATGTCGAAAGTGTTTATCCGAAGAAGGAACGATCGAAGCTGGCAATGGATTTGAACAATCTGCTAGCGAGTCCTTCGTTTGCAGGCTGGATGGAAGGCCAACCGCTTAATGTTGCTGAGTTGTATTATGGGGTTGATGAACAAGGGAATAAGAAACCTCGTCAGTCGATCATCTCGATTGCTCATCTGGATGATGCACAGCGGATGTTTTTCGTTACGATCTTGCTCAATGAAGTCATCGCTTGGATGCGAACGCAACCAGGAACTGGTAGCCTGCGAGCGCTTCTTTATATGGACGAAGTCTTCGGCTATTTCCCACCGACCGCCAATCCGCCGAGTAAGGAGCCGATGCTGTTGCTGCTCAAGCAAGCGCGGGCATTTGGCTTGGGGTGTGTGTTGGCGACCCAGAATCCGGTTGATTTGGATTACAAAGGGCTGTCGAACGCGGGTACTTGGTTCATAGGACGTTTGCAGACCGAGCGTGACAAAATGCGTGTGATGGAGGGCCTCGAAGGGGCATCGGCCCAAGCGGGAAATCTATTCGACAAGCAAGCGATGGAGCGGACACTAGCAGGCGTCGGGAGCCGTGTCTTTCTGATGAACAACGTGCATGACGATCAGCCGACGCTTTTTCATACCCGTTGGGCCATGTCTTATTTGGCTGGGCCGTTGGCGATAGGGCAGATCCGAACTTTAATGACGGACGAAATTCGCAAGAAATTCGAGATCGCCAAAGTTGAACCTCCAAAATCACAAGAAGAAACTAAGCTAGAAGACAAGGCGGAAGAAAAAGGACAAGACCAGCCGACCAAGGAAATGACCCAAGCGCCAACGCCTGACAAAGACTTGGCGGCAAAGGAAGCGATTGAATCAAAATTCAAAGTCCGAATTCGCGATGCCGAGGCAAGCGCGAAGAAGAAATGGAGCTACTTCGTGACACAGCTCATGCAAGTTCCGGTTCAGTTTTTAGTGGTTTTGTTCAAAGTGGTGCCTTGGGCTATCGCCAGTGCGACAGGTGGGGCGACGAAGAGGAAAGGAAATTCGGTCGGCAGCGCTTCGTCAGCTACCTTTACCGAGCTCACGCAAGCAGGCAGCGCGTGGGGAGAATGGAAAGTAGCGAGTGACCAACTGTGGGACCTAAGGCAAGCTCAAGAAAAAGAAATCAGCGAAGCACAAAACCGAGAGGAAGTAACGCTCAAACGACCCAATGTTTTAATGTGGACCGTGATTGCGGTTTTAGTGAGCTTGTTCTTGCTCGCTCTGATCGTTGGGATTGGACTATGGTTATTGTCCGCTTATCTACCTAAACTGGATACCAGAACCTAAACCAATGAGTTCTTAGCGGTAGCCATCAATACTCTGTCATTCCCAACGGCTGATGATATTACGCATTCTATCCTTACTGCTTCTCTTTCCATTCGTCGGGTGTGGTTCTGCTACCGATTTGTCGAGCAAGCTTGTTGGCTCATGGCAAGGTCGCCCCGAGACGGCAGCCGAGAGGTTGTTACGAGAGTGGCCGACAGACAACAAACCAACCGCGGAAGAGGCTGCCAGCCAAGTGACAAAAACCGATCTCGAATTACTCGCACCAATACAGATCAGTATGCGACTTGATCGGGGTGGAGAAGCCGAACTTAGTTTTAAGGGAGGAGAGTCTAATTCGCTCACAAGCCAACCACTTTTAGGCAAATGGGTATACCGTTCAACCAATGCTCGGCAAGGGATGCTCGAAGTGGAGGTTGATTCCAAGGATGACGAGAAGGGTGAAGTCGCTAAGGAACGGCGACGCTTTCTTGTTGAGCTAATCAAAGAAGCAGGAGCTGAGGGAGATCGTTTTCTGCTTGTCGAAGAAGGGGCCGACCCTCGTTATGGCCGACTTCTGTTTGAACGCAAGTCGCCCTGATATTTGTTAGCGAAAGCGTTAGAATTGTAGGAAATC
>CAYGQU010000147.1:0-7081 GCA_964352045.1 uncultured Planctomycetaceae bacterium | reverse complement strand
CTCGTGATTAAACAAATGGTCCGTGATCTACACGTCCCGACCGAAGTGATCGTCTGCCCCACGGTTCGTGAGTCCGACGGCTTGGCGAAGAGCAGTCGCAATGCGTACCTAAGCGACGTTGATCGTCAGCATGCCTTGGTTTTGTGTCGCAGTTTATATCAAATCCAAGCAAAATACTCCCAAGGTGAAACCGATGCGTCAAAATTAGTTAACGAAGCCAAAGCATTAATCCAAAGCGAGGCAGGTGTCGAACTTGAGTACTTGGCTCTGCTAGCAGCTGGTTCGGTTGAATCCGTCGTCCATGCCACCACAGGCGATGTGGCCATCGTGGCAGCTCGGGTGGGCCAAACTCGATTGATTGATAACCTCGTTCTCCAGTAACCTGTTTCGTGTCGTTCTTTTGTCTCTCTTTTATCCCCTCTTACACCTGTACCGCGGTAATGCGTAGCGAGTTGTTCCGAATCCCGATGGAATGGGGCGCGATCCCCTTGTTTGGCATGGGGCTATTGCTCGGTTTGTGGATCTTCATTGCTGTTGGGTGGCTTGTTTGGCAATCACGACAACAAGAGTGGATTCAAGAACTGTGGGGCTTTCTCACGCCCATCGGCTTAGTTGCAGCGGTCATTGCTCTCTTGCCACTTTTTTTTCCTGAGGGTGTTCCGATTCGTGGCTATGGCGTCATGCTGCTGAGCGCGATCCTGACGGGCCTCGCTATGGCAGTCTATCGGGCAAAGCAACGAGGCGTCGATGCCGATACGGTGCTTTCGCTTACGTTTTGGCTCTTTGTTTTTGGTATAGCTGGGGCCCGATTGTTTTTCGTCATCGAATACTGGGAGAGTCGTTTTGCCGATCAGCCGTTCGGTTCGATGATTATTGATGTCTTACGTTTTACCGAAGGGGGGCTCGTTGTGTATGGCTCGTTGATCGGTGCGACGATTGCTTTCATCGGCTTCTGCTATCGCCACAAGTTACCCACGCTGATGATGGCAGACGTGTTGGCACCCAGTTTGGCGGCTGGCTTGGCATTGGGCCGACTTGGTTGTTTGCTCAACGGGTGCTGTTACGGTGGAGCGTGTGATTTGCCTTGGGCGATTACCTTTCCCGAAGGAAGCCCGCCGTTTATGGATCAACTGGTCCATGGCCGACTGCATGGCATCGAGCTTGTCGAATCTCCTGACGGAGGACCATTACTCCTCTTTACCGAAAATAGCCCACCACAAAAAATTGTAGCCATCAATGGTTACGAGGCGAATGATCTAAATGATAGCGCATCGCTCATCGCTGCAGCTCATACGAACCATAAGAGCCTAAATTTTGTAACCGAGAAGGGCAAACGTATTGAAATTCCTGCTTCCACCTACGAACGGAGTTTGTCGGTCCATCCAACACAAATCTATAGCGCGATCAACGCCGCGTTGATCGCTTGGTTTTTGTGGGCTTACTATCCGTCACGACGGCGTGATGGCGAAGTCGTTTTGTTGCTGCTAACGATTTACCCGATTTCACGTTTTCTATTAGAAATCATTCGGACCGACGAAGCAGCAATTTTTGGCACCGGGCTTAGCATTTCGCAAAATGTGAGCTTGCTGATATTTTTAATAGTCATTGCGGGTTGGTGGTTTTTACCAAAAGTTTCGCACCAAAGAGCCAATTTTTTTACAACATCGTCCTCGGGTTAATGAACTCATACGTTACTGGCTGCGTATTACTTCACAGGTTTTCCTGAAAATTAACTAGGGATGTAATCTCATGACTTATCTCATTCGCTTTATCGTATTCGCTAGTATGGTTTTTGGCTCACTTCTCATGGGGGAAGCCACACTTAGGGCCCAAGATACGGCAGATGGCAACCCCGACGAGGGGACTATTATTCAAATCGGCCCCGACCGGGGAGCCCAACAACCGAAACTACAGCAAGGCTGGCTTGATCGTCGCGTGCCGAACCGAGGAAGTGCCCCCGTCGTGGTGTCGCGATATTGGATTGGCATTGAAGGGGTAGCCCCTTCGCCTGCTCTACGAATGCATTTAGAGCTTGGTCCCGAAGAGGGACTTCTCGTGAATCGCATCATGCCAAATAGCCCTGCCGAAAAGGGAGAACTTGAACAATACGACATCATCACACGAGTGAATGGCAAGCCAATTGCTACGATTCTAGAATTAGCAGAGCATGTTGGTGAACAGGGGGAGAAGAAAGGGCGTTTAGCAATTGAAATCATTCGGCGTGGTAAACCACGCACACTGTGGGTTACTCCGGCGGAACGCCCCCTTGATCAGCTCAATGTTCCCCAACCCCGTAGGCCTTTTGGCATCGACGGCCACTTTGGAGGTGAGCCTTTTGGTGACCAACGATTCGGTGGCGAATTTGGTAACTTCAATCGGCAGCTATTTCAGAACGGTGTTTCAGTAAGCCTATCGCAACAAAATAATGGTCCACCGCAAATCATCGTGAAGAAAGGTGATCAAACTTGGGAGATCGTCGGCGACGATCCCGAGGCTCTTCAAGCCCTGCCCGATGATGTGAGGCCCCTGGTCGAGCGGATGCTCAACCAACCTGCGGGCAACGGCAGAAGGGGCTTCGACGGCTTCGACCAAAATTTTCAGGGAAACCAATTCCCACCACAAGAACTTTTCCAACAAAAATTAGAAGAGTTGCAACGCCAGATGGAAGCGCTACAAGAGCCCTTTGGCGGGGCCGGAGGTTTTCCCGAAGAACCACTTCCTGAACAGCAAACTCCCTTCGAAGAAAACACGCCAAGCGAGATTGAGTTGCCTGCCGAGACACAGTGAAGCAAGATCGTAGGAAATCGAAGACGTAGGCCAAACCGTTCGCGATGCGACTTCCGAATTCAATTCTTATACTCTTTGTTTAACCATCATTGGCATGATCGACCGGCAGGGTGATTGGCACGACGTTGGTTGGCGAACTTCGACGCAATTGCCCACACGCGGCGTTGATTTTATCACCTTTTTTATGACGAAAACGGATTGGTATTTCATTGCGATCGAGCACTTCGCGAAACGCTTGCTGCGCCTCGAGCGATGGCGTTTCGTACGGAAGGCCCTCGACCGGGTTATAGGGGATTACGTTGAGCAGAGCATGGCGACTTTTTAATAAGCGAACCAGTTGATGAGCATGCTCCGGTTGGTCGTTAATTCCCCCTAGCAGAACGTATTCGAAGGTAAGGCGTCGTCCCGAGATTTCGTAAAACTCATCGGCAGCGGCCATGATGGCTTCGATACCAATTTTTTGGTTTACCGGTACGATTTGATTGCGGAGCTCATCATTCGGTGCATGGAGTGAAATGGCTAAGCGATAGCGATGATCGGTTCTTGCTAGCCGACGAATCGCAGGTGGAAGACCAACCGTTGAAATCGTTATCCGCCTTGGGCTAACTCCAAGGCCATCTGTCCGACTTACTTCGTCGAGCGCAGGGAGGAGGGCATCGAGATTGGCCAGCGGTTCGCCCATACCCATCACCACCATGTGGCTAAGCCGTTCGTCAGGTCCGAGACGATGTTGTAGCCGTAGAATTTGTTCGATGATTTCGCCGGTCGTCAGATTGCGATCAACGCCATCTAAACCGCTGGCGCAAAAGACGCAGCCCATCGCACAGCCGACTTGGGTGCTGATGCACATCGTTCGGCGGCGACCCTCACCTTGGGCAACGTTGCCACGCACGTTTTCACGCAGTAAAACGCACTCGATGCTGCCACCCCCCTCGTAGGTAAGCAATAGCTTCTCAGTCCCATCGGGTGAGCTTAGATGCTTGGAGATTGTCCCTTTCCAAAGCGTTAATTCGTCGGCTAAGCCAACGCGTAACTTCTTAGGAAGATTACTCATCTCATCCCACGAGCTAGCACGCTTGGCAAAGAGCCATTCGCGAATTTGCTTCTGTCGATAGGCAGGAAGACCATGGCGCAACGCAGCCTTGGCAAGTTGTTCATCAATGCTATCGAGCAGATAATTCAATCAATGTTCCTAGGAAAAAGTTTTCTATGCATTGGGATGGGTAATCACGAACTCAGTACGAAGCATTCAGCAGTGTCGGCAGGAGCGTACATAGATAATAAGCACGAGGGGTCGATAATTCGATCAAACCACGTAAATCAAGGCCGTTTGCTTGGGGTGATCGGGTTGGTGCCGTTGCGCCTAGTATGGCATCAATCGGGGCTACATGCTTGCTGTATTTAACGCATCGCACTTCATCGACCGTTAGATTCGCGAGTTCGGCAGCCCGTTCAATTGCTTTTTCAAGGAAGCCAAGTTCGTCCACGAGTCCTTTCTTGAGGGCTTGGCCGGCGGTAAAGATTTGGCCCGTTGCGACGCCGTTCAGCGATTCTTCGTCGTCACGGAAAGCGGGGCGTCCTGAGCGAACAATCGCTTTGAAGCCTTCAAAAGATTCATCGACCAACGCTTGGAGAACTGCTTGCTCTTTATCGTTCATCGGTCGGGTGGGGCTACCCATGAGTTTCAGATCGCCACTCGTGATGGAATCATCGACGACGCCAGTCATGCCCATGAGCCCCGAAAGATTGTAGTGAGGGATTACAACGCCAATCGACCCGGTCCAAGTTGTCGGTTCGGCAAAGATTGCCTTCTCTTGATCACCAACCGTCATGGCAAGGTAATAGCCGCCGCTGGCACAAATGCTACCCATGCTGACGACGACTGGCATTTCACGTTCGGCAGCTAGCTCCTTGATCTTGTGATAGAGCCGATCGCTATAGGTGACAGTTCCCCCTGGTGAATCAATACGCAGCACGACCGCTTTTACGGAATCATCGTTTTCCACCTTCTTCAGTTGCTGCTCGACAAAATCATCCGATTCAATAATTGTGCCGATTACTTGTATGATCGCAATTTTTTTGTTTGCGTCTTTATTGAGCGAATGGTATTTCTCGGAGGGTCCTTCCCCGTCGCCGAAATACTGCTGGTACGAGGCCGACATACCAATCAGCATTAGGATGCAAAACCCTAGGGCAATGAGCAGTAGCTTACCGAATCGGCCGAACATGCTTTCGCGTTGCTGGATAATGACGGTCGAAGGGGCTTGTGGAGGATTTTCCATCGGAATTAGTCTGGGTAAAGTGGAGGCAAAGCAAAACTTGCAAAAAGGACCTAAATAGCGTTTTAGGATCGGTTATCGAACGCCAACCCCATCGGCAACAAGTGTTTGGATAACTTGCCCTCTTGGCAAAAGAGTCCTGATTAACAACAGTCTAAGCCCACGTGGCCTTGATACCAACCGGACAAATAGGCCGGCGGCACGCCAGACGGGTGTTGCACGATTCGAGTGGCTCCCGGTACAGTGCGGTCTGTAAGGGCAGTTTTGCTGGATTAAGCTGCTAACATTGTATGCCAAGGGAGTTGCCGCGTGTTTGTTTGTGCTTCGACAGAGTGTTTTCCCGAATTAGGTCCCCAAGAAACGCTCGAAGCGTTGGTGGATCTGCAGTTTACTGCCCTAGAAATTGCGCTTCATGAAAAAGATGGCTGGCTCAAGCCATCGGAGGTTGCTAGCAACCTGGAGCAAGCGATCCAACTATGCGGTGCGACGCACCGAATGGTCGTCGGTGCCCTGAGCGTTCAGATTGACGCTGAAGGAGACGAATACTATCGCCAATTTGAAGCTTGCTGCAAATTAGCAAAAGCGATCAAGGTCGTCACGATTGTGGTCCCTTCTTCTGAACTGGGAACCCCCTTCAATGAAGAAATCGAACACCTCAAGAAACTTGTCGCCTACGCCGAACTTGAAGGCGCAGTCGTGGCATTAAAGACCGAAATCGGTTGCATGACCCAAGACCCTGACACCGCAGTTGTCTTTTGCAACCATGTGAAGGGGCTCGGACTATCGCTCGATCTGACCTGCTACCACACAGGACCACATCAAGGGCGATCAATTGATAAGTTGATGCCCTATGTTCGACATACACATTTACGTGACAGTAAGAAGGATGAATTCCAAGTGCGTGTCGGTCAGGGAGAACTCGACTACGGCAAGCTCGTTACCCAGCTAGAACGAGAAAAATACCGTCGTGCTCTTTCGGTCCACATGCAGCCACTTGTCGAATTTGATCATCAAGCAGAAATGCGCAAAATGCGATTGCTGCTCGATAGCCTACTTTAGAAAGTCATCAAAAAAGTCGTGTGCAATTGGTCTGCGTCCTGAAAGACGTGGTACTTGGGGATATTTTGACCGAAACCTTGCTCGGTTGCTGGGGTTGGTAGAATATCAGGGTCGTAGCATGAGAGTCGGTAGCCATAAAACTTTTGAGCCGACTTAATTTGACGGTAACCATCGGGAGTAGCACTTAGGAGCGAAGTCTTGGGGGCGAGCAAAAGCACGATTCTGCATTATACGGAAGCGGACCCCGATGTTCGTTTAATGCTTAAGGTACGCGACGACAATGCCCAGGCATTTCAAGAATTGGTCGAACGATATCAGAATCGACTCGTTTCGTTGTTAGCTTTTCAGCTAGGTTCTCGCGATCTGGCAGAGGACTTGGCTCAAGACGTTTTCCTGAGGGTCTATCGTGCGCGTAAGCGTTACGAGCCAGGGGCAAAGTTTTCCACTTGGCTGTTTACAATTGCCAACAACGTTGCTCTCAATGCTCGTCGGACCCTGGCGAGAAGGAAAGAGGTATCGGTTTCACCCACCTCGCCCGACAAGACCGGCATGCAGCCAATCCAACCTGCTGCTGCAAGTGGAGCGATGCCAACTCGACAAGCCGATAAATCTGAACTTCAAGATATTGTCCGCATAGCCGTCGATCAATTAAGTGAACGTCAACGCATGGCCGTCATGCTCGCAAAATTTGAACACCTTGGTTATGCCGAAATTGGCGAAGTGATGGGACTACAGCCATCGGCGGTAAAGTCTTTGTTAGCCCGATCGCGAGAAAAATTGCGAATCTTATTGCGCGGTTATCTCGAACGTGGTGATGCGGTGGGTTCGTTAGCTGATTCCCTTGATATCAATACCGAAGCCTCTAATGAAGAAGGAGAGTCCCCATGAGCGATTCCTCTTCCAATCATGAAAACGATTTTCCCCCCAAAAAAAACGACAACGACTTGGTTCGCGAA
>CAYGQU010000146.1:0-7084 GCA_964352045.1 uncultured Planctomycetaceae bacterium | reverse complement strand
ACTTGACTAGCTACTATGGTTTATTTCAGCAGAAAATATTAACACCGAATCCACTTACTTGGTTTCAATGGATATGTCAGTTGATTCGATTTCTGTAAAAGACAGCTCAAAGCATCGCGAAGCAATGCAAACATTAGCAGCTAGCTTTTTTGGGTTGGGAAGCGTGCTGCGAGACCAATTAGGCGTGATCGAGCCGGTCGCCTACGGACAACTTCCAGCTGCTTGCAACACGCTTTTGAATCATGATGGACACATGACAGTCACTCTGGAAGCGTGGCATGCTTCGCCGGTTGACGTCCATGTTGTCGATGAATTGTCCACCGACGAGTTTTATTCCCGCCACAGCTTGCTTACCCGACAATCGGATGGCCGAGTCGTACAATCGGGCATTATGAAAATTCAGCTTGCCGGTTTACCTGCCGATGCTGGCAAGGCGATTGAAAATGGCACTGAACCTTTGGGAAGAATCCTCATCCGAAGCAAGGTGTTACGCGAAGTAGAACTTTTAGCACTTTGGCAAATTCAAGCCGGCAATAAATTATCAGATGAATTAGGTGTTGAGAAAGAAGAGAGGATTTACGGGCGTACCGCTAGAATTTTGGTTGATGGCAATCCAGCAGTAGAATTACTAGAAATCGTCAAACCTTGAATTGCCGCCTGTTTAACGCAGCTAAGACAGATTGATTGCGAGAAAAAATGACTCCTACTAAAGATCATTATGACTGTATTGTCCTAGGGGCCGGTCCCGCGGGTACGGCTGGTGCATCGTTTGTTGCCGATGCGGGCTACTCAACGCTACTCCTCGAACGAAGCGCTCTGCCGCGAGAGCATGTTGGTGAGTCGATGATGCCCGAGAGTTTTTGGGCACTCAAAGAATTAGGCGTTCTGGATAAACTCAGCAATAGCGGGTTTATGAAAAAAGTTGGCGTGCAATTTGTTACCCACGATGGTCGTGAGTCGCAGCCTTTCTTTTTTCGTTCACGGCACGACCATGCTTCGAGCGAAACCTGGCATGTTGAGCGTGATCAATTCGATAAAATGCTCTACGACAATGCCGCCGAAAAAGGGGCCGAATGCCATGATCGGACTCGGGTCCTCGAAGTTCTCTTTCAGGGCGATCGCGCCACGGGTGTGAAAGTACAATCTGCCGAAGGCACGATACGAGAAATTACTTCACGTGTTATTCTTGATGCTACTGGTCAGCAATCGGTTATTGCCAACCAGCTTGGCCTCAAGCAAGTCAATCCTGATTTGAAGAAGGCAGGCATCTGGCGGCACTATCGAGGTGGCGAACGTGACATGACGGGCGGAGGGGTGAAGACAATCATTCTTCATACGGCCGATAAGCAAGCTTGGTTTTGGTACATCCCGCAATCAAACGACATTATCAGTATTGGCTGTGTTGGCGACGCCGATTATTTGCTAAAAGGCCGTGGCACTCCGGCTGAGGTATTTGAAGAAGAGCTTGCCAAGTGTGAAGGAGTGGGCCGACGCCTAGGCGATGCCGAACCGCTCGATGATTTGGCAATAGCAAAGGAGTTCTCTTACACGACATCACGAGCTGCCGGCGATGGCTGGACTTTGGCTGGCGATGCTTGGGGGTTTATTGACCCGGTTTATTCGTCCGGGGTCTATTTCGCGCTAGAATCGGCATCGCGTGCCAGCAAGTCGATCATCGCCGCCCTCGAGGCAAATGATCCTTCGGCTGAGCGGTTAGGTGACTGGTCCGATGAATTTGCGGCAGGAACGAAGTGGGTTCGTCAATTGGTCCACGCTTTTTACACGGGCGAATTCCGTGTGGGGCGATTTGTTAAAGAGTATCCCCAGCATGCGGGGCCCCTGACCGATCTGCTGGTCGGTAAGATGTTCTCGCCCGAGATGCCTGCCCTTTTTGCTGATCTCGAACCATGGCTTAAAAATGCGGTTGCCGAAGCGAAGCGATCGGTAATGGCTTAACTACCTGCGACTAAACTACTCGGTGGCCTATCTTTGTGAAGGGCCATCGTTATGGTGACCGGTCATTATGCTGACCGCTTTAAGTCATGGTGTTCCCTTCCCCCGACGAGGCAGGGTGACTAAATTGAGTAATTAAAAGATACTCTCTTTCGTCAAGTAATCTGAGGCATTGATGCAAAAATTTGTGTGGGGAATTGTGATTTTGCTCTTGGTGCTTCACCAAGATTTCTGGTTCTGGGAAGATCGAACTTTGGTTTTCGGTTTTATGCCCGTAGGACTTTTTTTTCACGCTTTGATTTCGATCGGTGCCGCAATCACTTGGTTTCTAGCTACGAAACATTGCTGGCCTGAGTACGATCATGAGCCTCAGAAAACGGGGGACCCGTCATGATCGAACCGTCTCTCCTCAGCGCGAGTTATCTGCTTGCCGCAGGACAGCCTGGTATGACCCAGTTAGTGGTCATTATTGGCTACCTTGTCGTACTGTTGTTGCTTGGCTTAGTTGCTAGTCGACAGTTCACGGGTGGAAGCAGCGACTACACGGTCGCTAGCCGATCGATTGGGCCCTTCTTGCTCTTGATGTCGTTGTTTGGTACGACCATGACTGCTTTTGCGTTAGTTGGTTCGACGGGCGAGGCATTCAAGGAAGGCATCGGTGTTTATGGGATGCTTGCCTCGTCGAGCGGCATCTTGCACTCGCTTTGCTTTTTTGTTCTTGGCGTGAAGCTTTGGGCACTTGGCTCGAAGTATGGCTACACGACTCAAATTGGTTACTTTCGCGATCGGCTTGATAGTGACCGCATCGGTTTACTGTTGTTTCCGATTCTCGTAGGGCTGGTGATTCCTTATTTGTTGATCGGCGTCATGGCGAGTGGCAGCGTGATTCAGAGCATGACCTCGGGCGCCTTTCCGGAGCTGTTTCCTCACCCCAGCCCGAGCCTCGCAGGTGGGGTGCCTGCTTGGTTAGGTTCGCTGGTGATTTGTGGCGTGGTGCTTACTTATGTGTTTTTTGGAGGGATGCGTGGCACCGCTTGGGCCAATGCGTTGCAAACGATTGTTTTTATGGTCCTCGGCGTGGTGACGTTTGTGGTGATTGCAACCAAGCTGGGACAACAAGAGACCTTGTGGGAAAACTTACGAGTTCTTGGCGAAGCAATTCCTGAAAATAAAGCGACCCGCGTCGAGATGTCGACCACGAAGTTCTTTACCTATTTATTGGTTCCCCTGTCGGTCGGAATGTTTCCCCACTTGTTCCAGCATTGGCTTACGGCCAAGAGTGCTGCCAGTTTTAAGCTGCCGGTGGTTTGCCACCCGATCTTTATCATGATCGTTTGGGTTCCGTGCGTGTTGATTGGCGTTTGGGCGACGACCGACTTGATCCAGGTGCCGCCACCCGTGCAGGCGAATCCGAATATCATACTTCCCTTTATGGTGAAGGAATTAGCAACACCGTTGCTTGGTGGTTTTCTAGCCGCCGGCATTTTAGCGGCCATTATGTCGAGCCTCGATAGTCAATTCCTTTGCCTCGGTACTATCTTCACAAATGACATTGTCAATCACTATCGCCGCGAACCGCTAAGTGATCGGGGGCAAGTGATTGTAATGCGCGGCTTTATCATTGCCATTGTTGCGTTGACTTATCTCTTAGCGCTTGGAAACCATACGAGTGTCTTTGCGATGGCAGTATGGTGCTTTAGTGGTTTTGCTGCACTTTTCCCGCTTGTGTTTGCCTCGTTGTATTGGAAAGGACTTACCAAGGGGGGTGCCTATGCCTGCGTATTGGCAACCATCTCGACTTGGACTTATCTGTTTGCTCAGTCGGGATACGGCTACAATCGAACCTACTCAGTTGATATCACATTGGGGGGCAAGGTTTACGAAACCATGCCGGTGGCGACTATTTTTCTCGCTTCGGCAGTCACGTTGATTGTCGTATCGCTCGTGACCCCCAAGCCAAATAAAGAAACTCTCGACAAGTTCTTCCCCGCAGATAAATAACGAAAGCAGGGAACGCAGGGATAGCGAGTCCCCACTGGCCATCGTTGTTCTATAATTCCAGAGTCCTTGCCCTTCCCTTCCGCCGTCCCGTCTTGATTTATATGCGTATTGCTTACCTTGCTGCTGGTGCTGCTGGGATGTATTGCGGAAGTTGTCTTCACGACAACACGCTTGCATCGGCGCTGCTCAAGCAAGGGGACGACGTCCTACTTGTTCCCACCTATACCCCCTTAAAAACGGACGAAACAAGTGTAAGCCAGCGGCGTGTTTTCATGGGGGGGGTTAACGCTTACTTACAACAGGTTTCGCCCCTGTTTCGTCACACGCCTCGATGGTTTGATCGGTTGCTCGATAACCCGTCGCTTTTGGGTTGGGTCACGAGCGGAGCCAGTAGTGTCGATCCAGCCAAACTGGGTAGTATGACCGTTTCGATGCTTCAAGGCGAAAAAGGAAATCAGCGCAAAGCAATTGAGACACTTGTTGATTGGTTAGTGGACGAAGTGAAGCCCGATGTGGTGCATCTTTCTAACTCGATGCTGCTTGGCATGGCAAGAAGAATCCGCGAAAGGTGTGGCCCACCAGTGGTTTGCTCGTTATCGGGTGAAGACTTGTTTCTGGAGGCGTTAAAGCCCCCCCACTATGAGCAAGCACGCGAATTACTTCGCGAACGAGCTGCTGAGGTCGAAGCCCTTACGGCCCTCAATGCCTATTACGCTGACTTCATGGCTGACTATCTGGCCGTAGAGAGAAGCAAGGTGCATGTGGTACCGCACGGCTTGAATCTAGAAGGAATCAATCCACGAACGGCAAGCCAAGCTGAAGATGAAACGCCTATCATTGGATATTTGGCTCGCGTTTGTCCTGAAAAGGGATTTCATCTTCTTGTTGAAGCATGCGAATCGCTCGTGCGTCGACGTCCCGACCTGCCTTTCGTGCTTCGAACGGCGGGTTACCTCGGTGGCGGAGATCGAGAGTATTTCCTTACGCAGCGCCGCCGTATTGATCGGGGTCCGCTAGCCGGTAGGTTTGAATACTTGGGCGAAGTGACCCGACAGCAGAAATTTGACATGCTGCGCTCTCTGAGTGTTTTTGCGACGCCGACACTATATCCCGAATCGAAAGGTCTACCGGCGATCGAAGCGATGGCGGCTGGGGTGCCCGTATTATTGCCCAATCATGGTGCTTTTCCTGAATTGTTAGCCGATACCTTGGCCGGTAGGCTCCACTTGCCAGGTGAGCCGGAAAGCCTTTCCTGTGAAATAGAACAGCTCCTTGACGACCCTAAGGAACGAGCGAGCCTTGGTCAATTGGGCCGACAGGCCGTCGAGGACCGTTACCATGCCGCTAAAATGGCCCTAACTACCCGTTGTCTCTACGAAAAACTGCTTTCGTAGGCGATTTCGGCCGATGACGCTCTTTCGGCCCCCTTGCCAGTGATCGTTAGGCCAGTTCTGTGGACCAGTGCTGTGGGCCAGTGCTGTGGGCCACCCCTTTGGCAGCGAACCCCTAATGAATTGCGGGTTGTGCGCATACAGAATACCGCTAGAATACGAGATTGTCATTTTTCGCGAGATGCTAGCCAGAGGGCTGTGGCCTCGTCGTCGATGGCAAGCCTATGAATCATTTCCTCACGCCAAGTATTCTTTTTTATAGGAATCTTGGGTATTAAAAATCCAGTTCGGAAAATCGTCGAATGCGTCCTAAGCGTCCCCGCCGTGCTCCTTCCAAGCGTCGAGCCAAGTTAAAAACTCCTAAAAACGATCCAATATACGTCGATGGCATTAAGCCACGCCCGATGTATGTTGACTACAAGGACCTCGACCTTCTGAGCAAGCTTACCAACCGACACGGCCGCATCGTTAGCCGTCGTAAGAGTGGTTGCCATGCCGCTAGCCAACACGCCGTGGCGCGAGCCATTAAGCGAGCACGCTTCATGGCGCTCATGCCCTACGTTGGTGATTGACGATTGGGGGATTGACGCCCGGGGTGATTGACTCTCGGTGCAATTGCTGCTGATGACATTAGTATTGAATGCTATTGGCTGAACGAAAATTCTGACAAAGCTCTGGCCGCATTGAATCGTTGCCAGAGCTTTATTTTTATTCTTAAGGGAACCAGCTTGTGACGAAACCGTTCCGCTATCGCCGAATGGTCGAGTTCGTCGATACCGACATGGCTGGCATCATGCACTTTTCAGCTTTCTTCCGTTTTATGGAAGCGGCCGAACACGCATTGGTACGCGAGGTTGGTCTCAGTATCTTTTCGACCGTCGAAGGTCATGATGGAGAGATGATCGAGGTTAGCTTCCCGCGTGTAAGTGCCCATTGCGATTACCAAAGCCCCGCCCGGTGCGAGGAAATGCTCGAAATCGAAGTCGTTATCCAACGGCTCGGCCGTACTAGCGTGACTTATGGTTTTCGCTTTCTGGATGGCGACCGTGAATTAGCGACGGGACAAATCACGTGTGTCTGTTGTCGAATGCATCCAGACAATCCTCCAAAGCCGATTGAGTTGCCCGTGGATATCACCGAACGTTTGCGGCCGTACTTAGTGTAGGAATAGTTAGGAACCGTGTTGATTCGTGTTGCCTAAACATTCTAGAACACTAATTTACGCTAATCTTCACGCATCTTAAGGTGCAAGATTTTACCGCTTAGCGGAGCTTGCCGATTTTGCATGGCTAACGGATAATTCACGTATGGCTGATCTTGAAGTGCATGCTCTGATTAAAAGTTATCCGACTCCGACCGAACCATTGGTGGTGTTGGATGGAATTGACCTGGAATTGTCCAAAGGAGAAAGTCTTGCGATTGTCGGTCCCAGCGGATCGGGGAAAAGCACTTTGCTTTCGATACTCGGCACGCTCGATGAACCGACCGAAGGAGAGTATCAGCTGTCAGGTATTGATCCATTTGCGTTGAGCGAAACCGATCTTGCCAAGTTTCGTGCGGAACAAATTGGCTTCGTCTTTCAAGAGCATCATTTACTGCCTCAGTGCACGGCTATCGAAAATGTGCTACTCCCCCTGCTTTCTGACAGTAAGGTTAGCAAAGTTGACGAGAAGCACGCCGCTGCGTTGCTCGATCAGGTAGGTTTATCAACACGCATAACGCACCGCCCCTCGGAATTA
>CAYGQU010000145.1:0-7093 GCA_964352045.1 uncultured Planctomycetaceae bacterium | reverse complement strand
AGCCATTGTCTTCCCAAGCGGTGAAACCTTCGTCAGCTGCAAACTTGAGTTGGTCGATTGGATCTTTACCAGCCGAATGGCGAAACATGCCAAAATGCGGTGCGTACTTTAATTTGAAACGTCCACCAGTCTTGGCGGCAGTTGATACAATTGTCGGTGTCTCTTCTGCAAGTGAATCAGATGTGGTCAACGCGCCGATGGCGCCCATAGCTGCCGTTTGCATGAAGTTTCGACGTTTCATAATGAGATCTCTTGAGGTGAATGTGAAGAGGCAGCTGATCGATAGCTTCTTGTGCAACGGTTCTATTGAGCGGTTTCTTGTAGTTCTTTGATTGCTTGTGGAAGCATTGGATTGGCAACCGCTTTGGCGCCTCGCCCTTCGGCCATCCGGTCTTCCACGTCGAGTTGCAGGTCCTCGAAATCGGCTTCCCAAACAAGTTGCTTAGTTGCTTGATCGAGTGGCTCGAGGGGTCGGACAACTCGCATACCAACCCCAAGTGTTTCTGTCTCGGTAAACCACCAAGGGCTTACGGGCAGGTTGGGGTCGGCTAAGGTCCAATCGTCGTCATTCGATCCCATGCGTGTGGCTGATCGAAGCTTGTTAGGATCGTCGAACCAACAGCCACCACGAATCGAACGGGGATAGAGCTCGGTTGGCCAATTCACGACCAAGTCTGTATCTGTACCAGCAAGTTCTTTAATAGCCTCATAGTCTTCGGCATAAGCATCGAGAACCCATTCGGCTACATTACCGTGCAGGTCGTGTAGTCCCCAAGCATTTGGCTTTTTGGTCCCTACTGGGTGCGTTTGTTCGGATGAGTTGTCAGCATACCAAGCAAACTCGGCCAGTAATGCAGGATCGTCTCCGAAAGAGTACGCTGTGACACTGCCGGCGCGGGCAGCATATTCCCACTCGGATTCGCTTGGCAAGCGATAGTCCCGTTCGGTCAAGCCGCTAAGCCATTTCGTGAATTGCTTAGCAGCGTATTGTGTCATCGTTACGGCTGGTTGCGAATCATCAATACCAGCCTCAAAAGTAAACGAAGGATCGTAGATTGGAGTCGGGCATGTGACTCCATCAAGCTCGGGATCTTCCACTAGGTAATTAGCTAATACCGAATTTCCCGAACCCTTCTCGGCAGATTCACGCTCTGACTCCGAACGGCGAAAGCGACGTGTACTGAGCTCTTTGAACTGGGAATACTGATTCAAGTAGGCTCGATAGGTGGCCCAATTGACTTCGCACTTGGCAAACCAAAGGGGCTTTATCTGAACCTGCACCCGGGGGCCTTCGTCCGTGTTTCTTCCCACCTCCGATTCAGGGCTACCTAGATTGAATTTACCCCCTGGCAGGGGAATCATTTCAAACGAAATATTGGTTCCCGGAATCGTTTCTTGATAAGGAACCATGTAGCCCTGGTCTGTTTCGACAAAAGGGCCTTCGCTTGGCTTCTGATCGACCAGCCCCCGAACCGATTCAATCATGACCGTTTGGCAATGACTAGGTGATGGACCAGCAATCAATACAAAGGTGATTACTAGTAACAGAATCATGGATCTTAATAACACTGGAGCCTCAACTACAAAGAAGGGAACAACCAAATTCAATTCAAGATAACCGGGTCAATTGAAAGGACCGAACCCATTCAAACTACTTTGGTTTTTCCTGGAACGGGAACCGGGTAGTATCCTTCGGCGTTGGGCAGTACGGGTGGAGCCACGTCCCAAGAACTAACATCATGGGGACCAACTTCGAGGTATGAATTGATAGCTTCGTCCCAGGTGATGACCTTGCCTGAATAAGTTGCCATGCGACCCAGTATTGCTGTCATTGTCGAAGTCGCACCATACTCTGCTTCATTGAGGGGCTTGTTGGCACGAATACTATCGACCAAATCAGCCAGTGTTTTTACCGAGGCATCGACCTTGGGCCCTGCGTAAGTAAATTGATCGTCACCGATACTAACGGCCCCCCCTTTTCGCTCGCTAAATTCAGCGGTCCCTTTGGTTCCGGCAAAGAATTCACCGACCTGGCTCCAGCAGCCCCGTTGATGTCGGCATTGGCTCATCATCGACGAGCCATCGGGATAGGTAAATTCGACAAAGTGGTGATCGAAAATTTGCCCCTCTTCTTTGCCAACACGAACTTCACGGCCCCCCTGCCCATTGGCTGAGACAGGCAACATTTGTTTAGCCCAGTTACTGACATCCAAATTATGAATATGTTGTTCATTGATATGATCGCCGCTTAGCCAATTGAAATAGTACCAGTTGTTAACCTGGTACTCGAGTTCTGTAGGTTCACGACCTAACGACTTGGCTAAGTCAGCACGAGTGCGTACCCACACGCCACCCGAATTCCAATAAACCCTCGATAGGAGCACCTCTCCAATTTTACCCTCATGAATCCGATTCATAGCCTCGATATAGCTCGGACTATGTCGTCGCTGTAATCCAACTCCCACGGCTAAACCTTTTTCGCTGGCAAGCTTGCCAGTGGCGATTACCCGACGAACACCCGTTGCATCGACCGCAACGGGCTTTTCCATGAAAACATTCTTACCTGCCTTGATCGCTTGTTCAAAATGGAACGGGCGAAAGCCAGGGGGCGTCGTCAATACAACCAGATCACAATCGGTTTCAAACACCTGCTTGTAAGCATCGAGTCCAACGAATCTTCGTTCGGTCGGAACTTCGAGTCGGTCAGCAAAACGCCTTTCGAGTTGTCGATAACTTCGGCCAATGGAAGCTTCAAACGCATCTCCCATGGCAACGACTTTCACTTGGTTGCCGGGCAAAGAAAGTAACTTGTCTAAGGCACCGGTTCCTCGTAGACCACAACCGACAATGCCCACCTTGAGCATGGCATCAGCTCCTTGGTGTACCCCTTGTGCTATCGCCAATCTCGACGCGGACAAAACGCCTGCCATGGCTCCACCTGTGGCAACGCCAGAATGTTTGAGAAAATCTCGGCGAGAAACTTCTGACTGATGCGCAGAGGAAGAGTTTTGATGGTCGCTCATAATCGGATGCCTATGCGATATTTGAGATGAGTTGACGACACAACATTACTAATTGTGTACTTGCTTACTATGCCGAACGGACATATAGATTATTAACAGCAAGAATCTGACCAACAAGAGCCTAAGTACGGTTCTTGCCTTCTTATTAGTGATCCGTTGTACTCTTTCGCCACGCGACAGAAAGCCTAATCGCCTAATTCTGCGAGGGTTGCTTCATCGACTTCGAAATTAGCCGAAACGGCCTGCACGTCGTCATGGTCGTCGAGCAAATCTAATAATTTTAGGGCGTTTTTTGCATCGGCACCCGATACAACGACTGTTTCGTTGGGCAAAAAGCCAATGGATTGACTTTCGGGATCTAGATTTTCATCCGCTTCAATTGCCGAACATAGATCGTTGTAGGCATCAACCGAACAGGTAACGGCAAAAGAATCTCCCCGCTTGGCAACGTCGTCAGCGCCCGCTTCGAGGGCTAACTCCATGAGAGTTTCTTCGTCGGTTTGATCGGCAGGGATCATGATCAAACCTTTACGTTCAAACATCCATGCGGCACAACCCGTTGCGCCGAGCTTACCGTTACAGACTTCAAAGATTTTGCGCACTTCGGGGGCAGTACGATTTCGATTATCGGTCAAAATTTCGACCATCACGGCAACACCACAAGGACCATGGCCTTCGTAGATAATTTCTTCGTAGTTGTCGCCGCCTGCTTCACCCGAACCTTTTTTGATTGCCCGCTCGATGTTGTCTTTGGGCATCGAAACCGCTTTGGCATCGTTGATGGCGTAGCGGAGTTTAAGATTCGTATCAGGATCTCCACCCCCCATTTTCGCAGCGACGATAATCGCTCGCGAAAGCTTGCTCCAGACTTTACCCCGCTTCGCGTCGATGACGGCTTTTTTATGCTTGATTCCAGCCCAGTGGGAGTGTCCAGCCATATCGCTTGTTGAAAACGCAGGAAAAGTATCGGGTCAATGAGTTAAAGATTTGTAAGCAATAGTCCACGGCGCCGGGTGGTTACTTTGGCTTACGCTTCTTGGCAGTCGATTTCTTAGTTGGCTTTTTAACCGACTTCTTAGCAGCCGATTTCTTGACTGGCTTCTTTTTGGTTGTTGCTTTCTTGGCCGTCGGTTTTTTAGTTGCTTTTTTAGTAGCTGTTTTCTTCGCTACTTTTTTAGTCGCTGTTTTCTTTACAGGCTTCTTCTTAGCAGCTACTTTCTTGGCAATCTTTTTCTTGACAACTTTCTTCTTTGTTGTCGGTTTCTTAGCCGCTATTTTTTTCGCACCAGCTGCTTTCGTAGCGGTAGTTTTTGGGGTGGCTGGCTTCTTGGCTGCCTTCGGCTTTGGCTCAGCCTTTTTCGGCTCAGTCTTTTTCGGTTCAGCCTTCTTTGCCTCCGACTTCTTGGGGGTTGTTTTCTTAGTATCTTCTTGCTTAACAACCGGTTCAGGCTTAGGAACAGGTTTTGGCTTCGGCGGAGCAGGTCGCTTGGGCAAGCGGCCTTTGCACGAAGGATCCAAGGCTAAGAGAAGCTTTCTTGCATTGGTACCATAAGG
Source organism: uncultured Planctomycetaceae bacterium (assembly GCA_964352045.1). Classification (GTDB taxonomy): domain Bacteria; phylum Planctomycetota; class Planctomycetia; order Pirellulales; family Lacipirellulaceae; genus CAYGQU01. The sequence goes on along the minus strand of CAYGQU010000145.1, from coordinate 2,516 downwards.
GCTTTTGCCGATTTCGACACCTAGCAAGTGGAGCAAAGCGCCTGCTTCGGCTCCTTTGTTTTTTGGGATTGCTCGCTCCAGGCCTGGAACGACTTTCTTAGCATGCTCTGCTTCGGAGATGATATCCATCACTCGCATGGCAAGCAGAACCCCCTCGTTCAAAGCAATAGCATGTCCACTGAGGCCATTCTGCGTGACATAAGCAATTGCAAACGAGTTAACGCCATCGCAATCACTCAGTTGCTTAACCGATTGGCCTAGATTTTGTTTTTTCATCAGCTCGAGATCGAACGCATAGAATGTCTCAAACACGCTTTGCAAAGTTCGCTTCAAACGGTCTGCTGCTTCGTCAGAATCGTTTAGTGGCTTTAACACCTCGGCTAATTCAGTGCGGGTACTGACGCGGACTTCGTTCCAGTCGAAATAGGCGTTTTCTAGCTGCTCAATCGCTTGATCAGCCGCTTCGTGGGGCGAATTTTCAAGCAGGCAACCGTATAGCAAACTCTCGAACAATGGTCGTTCGTGAGATATCTGGGGTTTGAAATGCTTCTTGAGCGAGGTTACGAGCTTGGTAAGTCGTGCTGCTCGGTTGGAGGCGGCCATAGCGGAAGCAACTGCGGTTAACGGTTTAGGAGGTCGGTCAGCGAGTTGGCCGAATCATGTGTTTCGTTACCAAACTCGAACAACGGGTTGTTAAATCGGGGTGTACTATCAGGGTCTTCTAAATCAATGGGGCTATTCGGTTGAATCCGTTGAGATTTCATCCTGGCTTGGCATTTCATCCGTCTCAAGGGCATCCTCATCCGCGGGCAGAACTTCAGATAGCATCTTTTGTAATGCAATCGACTTCTTCACGCCCTCGTCTAACTCGAATTTGAGTTTCGGAATATAACGTGTGTCGATTCGGTCGGATATTTTACTTTGCAGATAACCGGCCGAGCTTTCAAGGCCACGCATTGCAAGGCGTTGCTTCGTGTCATCGCCCATGATCGAGACACGAACCTTCGCCTGCCGCATATCGCCCGATACCTCGACTGACGTCACCGTAACGTTTTCAATCCGTGGATCTTTCAAATCAGTCAAAATAGCCATTCCGACTACTTCGCGAATCGCCTCGGCTGCTTTGAGAACACGACGTGAAGTCATAACTTTTTAAGAAGGATGTAATAGGAAAAATGATCTCGAACAAAATGTCAGGAAGATTGTTAACGATTAGTCATCGAACGAACGGGCAATCTCTTCCACCTTGTAGACTTCAAGTAAATCAGCTTCTTTGATGTCGTTGAATCCTTTGAGCTTGATACCACATTCGTATCCTTCACGAACTTCTTTAGCATCATCTTTTTCACGACGAAGGGTATCAATACGATAATCACCCACGATCGTATTATCGCGAATCACTCGGGCACGGGCATGGCGCTCGACAACGCCTTGCAATACGCGGCAACCGGCAATCACGCCAATGCGACTGATCTTGAAAGTCATCTGAACCAAAACGCGTCCCAATTCGACTTCTCGCTCTTCTGGTTTGAGCATTCCTTCCATTGCGGCCTTGAGGTCATCCGCAATTTTGTAGATAACGCTGTAGCGGCGGATCTCAACCCCCGAGTTATCGGCCTTCATGCGAGCATTGTCATCCGGAACAACGTTGAAGGCGATAATCACTGCCTCAGAAGCTTCAGCCAGAAGGACGTCTCCTTCGGTCACCCCACCAACACTTCGCTGCAAGATTCGCAAACGAATCTCGGGATGTTCGAGCTTAGAAAGCTCTTTTTCAATCGCTTCGATTGATCCACGCGTATCGGCTCGGAGGATTAGATTAAGCGTTTGAACCTCTTCAGCACCTTCCAAACGATCAAACAAGTTGTCGAGCGTCGTTTGCTGAAAACCGGTCGCTCCGAGATAGTCGGCACGATCAGCATCGGCACGCGACTCGGCAATTTCACGAGCTTGGGCAACATCTTCCAAAACGTACAATCGCTTACCGGCCGAGGGGGCGATGTCAAAACCGGTAATAAGCACGGGAACGCTGGGGCCAGCTTCTTCGAGTCGAGTCCGCGGATGGAGCGGGTCCATCATCGCTTTAACCTTACCGTGAGCATCACCACAGACAACAATGTCACCAACTTTCAGCGTCCCATTTTGTACAAGGACCGTTGCGACGACACCCCGATCAGCATCTTGGCGACTTTCGAGACAAGTACCAATCGCATCCCGTTTTGGGTTGGCTTTGTATTCGTTTAGTTCAGCAACCGTTAAGATTGTGTCTAGTAGGTCGTCAATCCCTTCGCCTGTTTGGGCACTGGTTTTAACAACCTCGATGTCGCCACCCCATTCACTGGGCTGCAGTTCATTTTGGCTCAGACCCGTAAGGGCCTTCATCGGATCGACGCCAGGCAGGTCCATTTTATTGAGTGCCACGACGATTGGTACGCCAGCCGCCTTGGCATGGGAAATCGCCTCTTCGGTCTGAGGCATGACTCCATCGTCAGCGGCAACCACGAGGACAATAATGT
>CAYGQU010000144.1:0-7096 GCA_964352045.1 uncultured Planctomycetaceae bacterium | reverse complement strand
GGCAATGCATAGCAACGATTTGGCTAAAGCAACAGCAGTGGTCCGTTTACCAACCCCTTCGGGGCCAACAAACAAATAGGTGCTAGCGAGCCGACCGCGCTCGACCGTCGTAGCAAAACGACTTAGCACCTGATTATGGCCAACGATACCAAAGTGCTCGCACAATTCCGAAGCATCTTTGCAGTAACCATCTCTTGCCTCTGTCAGGACTGGCTCGATTGACTCGGTGATAGGATCGTCTCCGTACGACATGCTTAGTGCTAAACTGCAAGAAAAATCGAATTAGACCTTCATAGGACTTGAATTTAACGCTGCAAGTATCAGCTCACGTAATTTACGGAGTTTCATCGGCATCACGGCCACACCGCGGTGATTAGCAACTTTTGCTCCCGAAAGCCACTCGGATTGCGCCTCTTCAAGGAGTAGTAGTGCTGGGATATTTCGCGTCGAGAGGTCTTCTCCAAAACGATTGAAAGCGTGAACAGCATCGACACCAATCGTAGCAGCACAAAACAAAACGACATCCGCAGCCGACGGATCGGAAATGAAACGCTCAATTGCCCGGCTAGCATCACTACTGATTAGCGCTCGGTAGCCATTTCGCTTAAAGAGTTCCCGTAGCAAGTCTTGGCGTTTTACATCCGACTCGATCACCATAATGCGGCGAGGTTTTCCGTCGGGGCCAATGCCCTCCTGGCTGGCAAGATCGCGTTTACCGTTGGCTGATGAGGAAGCGCCTTCTGCCCGTCGGATCGCAACCTTAAGATCATTAAGCATATCACCCGGCGATTGATAACGACGCTCGGGATCAAGCTCCATTGCTTTGGCGATCACCATAGCGATGGGCATTGGGGTCTTTGGCGCCAGCTCCAGCACCGGCTTGATACTGCTAAATGTATCGCGATTGAATTCCTTGCTACGGTCACGACCTTCTGGGAGCGAACTTACGCCGCTTAGCATTTGATGAAGCATGTAACCAGCAAAGAAGATGTCGCTACGATTATCATCTTTGTGGACGCCGGTCGCCTTTTCGAGCGCAGCGTATTCTAGCGTGCGGGTAACGCCTGCGACTTCATCGACGGCAACACTATCAAGCGCAGCGAGTCCAAAGTCAATGAGTTTTGCTACGCCATCACTGGCGACAAGTACATTCGACATCTTTAGATCACGGTGCGTAATCCCTTGGCCAAATGCATAATGCAACCCCGACAAAATTCCAACTAATATCGGACATGCTTCCTTCCAATTGAACTTTCCGTGTACTCGATAGAACTCTCGAAGGCTTCTTCCTTCGATAAAATCCATCACTAAGAAATTCATACCAGGACGCGATACGACTTCATGAATCGGGACGATATTTTCATGCTTTAGCGTCTTGCCAAGCTCTCCTTCACGCCGAAAGAAATCAGCAATTTTTGCATCGACATGATGTCGGGCCCTAAGAACTTTAACCGCATACAGTTCGCCCGTCTGAGTATGTACGGCACGAAACACACGGGCAAACGAACCGGAGCCGACGTTGTAAAGAACTTTGTAGTCACCGTAGAAATAGCCGTCGGCCATTCCACGCGAAAGACGATCAAGCTGGTAGTTGGTTAGATAGCCTTTCCTCACCAAAGCTTGTGAAAGGTCTTCCAGGCCTTTACCCTGCCCTGCTTCACCCCAAGCCATGCGCAGCTCTCGCTCGGAGATGACTCCCACGTCGAGAGCGCTCTGAGCAAGCTGTTCGGCGGTAGCTAACATAGACATACGCTAAAAGGTATCACGAAAGGGAACATCATTTACTAAACGCCAAGACGAACAACTAGCCAATGTTAAGCTTCGGACAAATGGCTTCTTGAGCCCCTTCGGCTATTCCCCGCCATCCGTAAAGCCATCGTTACCTGTCAGATGATCAAGCTTTTGCTGCAATTCATCACGTTCACGTCGCGTCGCCTCTAAGTCGAACATGAGGTATTTCATATCCAGTCGTAACTGCCCAAGAGCGTCTTGCACTAGCGATAAAATCCGACGACGCCGGCTTGTGCTTTCTACCACTCGATCAAGCAACGGACGTATCTGTGAAGCTTGTGCTGCTGGCAAGCTGTTAGCGGCTGCTAGCAGTTGCTTTAGATCCGAAGGGAGATCTTGTGTGGTTGAATTTGCAGTGGTGTTGGTATTAGACATCAAGGTGTTCTCCAGGAAGGTGCGATACCGGGAGTTAAGCAGTCGGTGCGCCAAACAGGTCGGCAAATCCAGGTGATCGTACGCAACTTATTCTAAGCCAAGCACTTGCGCGGCTTCAAGCGGTTGGCAGATTTTCCTTATCAGCTGCTAGCCTGTCGCTTTTTAGCAACATTTTCCCTGGTCAAGTTGCCCAAATGCTGCTATTTCAGTCCAAACCGGTGAAATCAGGCAACTTGAGGTGTTCCCTCTACCAACCACCAACTAGCTCATTCCGGGCAATTTGTGAGTTAAACCAGATTTTCATTCCCTCCAATTTACCAAGCAACCGCTAAAAACCGATTGTTTAGCAGATTTATTCAGCAACGGATCTCACTTTTTTTTCTTACGCTCGTCCTTTGCGTAGTGTCGGATGAAGCATGCGCTGATAATTGGAACGACTCCTACGACGCAGCCGAGGTGACTTGGCAAGCTGCCGACGAGACCCCCGCCAAGGTGATCAAGCAACAACGGGTTCGTATCGCTCCAAAATCTACTCGCAATAAAACGGCTGAAACCATCGGTGCCGAACAGATTATCTACGAATGTCCGTTAGGAATTTCATGCTGGTGGTGGCGAAATACACCCCCGGCAGCGGTCATTGATGAACTGAAAGTGCACGCCTCGATTCGTGCCGATCAACCGGGTACTTGGCTAGCGGCAGAAGTCGTCTTACCACGAACGATCGATCCCGAAACCGATCAGCCCATGCGACTTGTAATTCGTTCTGCGCTGGGCACTATCAGCCGCCCTGGTGATGTTGAGCTTTCACTAATCGAATTACCCCGAGCCGTCGCCCGAGCAGTTCGCGTCAAACGTGCTGCAGCAGGTTCACCCTCGCTGGACCCACTGGGGGCCTACCTACTACGCGTGGGCATCGTTACGCCTGGTTCTGTTCGCCCTGCTTCGGTGTGGATTAAAGAGCTAAGGATTGAAGGTTTGATCAAACCACAAGGTAGGCCAAGCGATTCATTCGACGACTCGGATATGAAGGTGGTTGCAGGGCCCGCATTTCCAACGAATGAAAAACCAACTGCCACCCCCAGCGAGTCACCAGGTGGTTTGTTTGCATCGACCATTGTAACGCTGGGTAGCGAAGGATTCATTGTCGATGGAAAACCATTTTTTCCTCGAGCTTGGCGGTATCAAGGAGAAGCACTTAGTGAAATAGCTAATTCAGGGTTCAATGCACTCTTGCTTGACGAAACGCCAACCGAAATGATGCTTCGTGATGCTGCTTTGCAGGGACTTAAACTAATTGGCCCTGCTCCGACTCCAACTGCTGCCAAAGAAATGCAAGCTTCTTGGTCGCCGGTGTTGGCATGGACCCTACCAGACAAAGTCGGAATCGTTAATCTTGATTCTCGGCTCGCGCAAGTCGAAGACATTCGCGCGTTGCCTCGCGAAGCGCAACGGCCAATCATTGTTAAATGCTACGAAGCCGCGGCTACTTGGAGCCGACTGGCCGATGGATTGATGGTTCCGGCTACAGGATCCTTAACAAGCCGAGCAAACAATTCCAATTCGGCAATGGAATCGGTGCAATTAACAAGCCGACCAGGAACGCCCTTACTAGGAACTATCGCTTGCGACTTAGGACCACTCCCCCAACAACAACTCGATGCCCTCATCGGGATTGGCGTTACCCCCGCATGGTTGCCGGCCAGTGACATTTCCAATGCGGCTCACGAAGCCCTGGCAAGTGGATGCCGCGGACTTTTGTTCACCTCTTCTGAATCACTTGATGGAGTAGATGAAGCCACTCTTTCGACCAATCTTTGGCTGACGGCTCTCAATGCCCGACTGAAGCTAATCGAACCGTGGACTGTGGGGCCAAGGGCTCCAGAACGGCTCGGCTATTTTAATGACTATCTTAAGGAACGGGACGGGATACGCCTTGCCATTCCCCACCCCTTCGAGTCTGATCCAGCAGAAAAAATTGTTCTTCCCGGAACAGGGGTAACTAGCCGAATTTTTCGACTCACACCCTCTGGTTTGCACTCAACTCCGGTCTTGCGTGTTGCAGGAGGGATGCAAGTCGATCGCCCTAGTGGTTACCAACCAGGCTACCTCGTTGCCGCTAACGATCCACGGATCGTTGCTTCATTACGAAGGTACACGAGCCGAGTTGGTCCTCAACTTTCACAAGAGTTAGTCCAATATGCAACTTCCGCTGTTCAGCGGACCGATTCGATTGAAGCAAACAATCGAAATGAACTACAAAAAAAGCTGGGCGAAGCAAAGCTCGCCTTAGCAAGACGGGATCACGACCAAGCCTATGACTTGGCATGTGGCGTTATCGAAGCAATCGAAATTGCCGACCAAGCAAGACGCAGTATTGCCCAACAGCAAAATACGCTTCGCTTGAGCAGTCCCTTGTCGGTTTTACCTGCCACGTTAACCGATCATTTTGGTTTAATGCAAATCGTTAGCATGTCGTCCCGTGGTCCTAATCGGCTCTATGGCGGAAGTTTCGAGGATATTGATGAAGCACGCCGCAGTGGTTGGCATCGGCCACAGCTTGCTAAGAAGGGACATTCCATGGTTGAACTCGTCGATGGCAAAACGATTCATGGAAAACGGATGTTACGCCTAGCGAATAATGATTCGACCGCTATCGGCAGCCTCTCTCCGAGGATTGTTTCGCCCCATATTCAGCTTGCCGCGGGTGAAATGGTTGAGATAACAGGCTGGGCTCACGTAGTGGCGAACCAAGCGAACTCGGCAAACCTACTTCGGGTTACCGACACCCTTGGCGGTGAAGAGCTTTCGTTAGAAATTCGAGCGAACGATTCTTGGCAACCTTTTCAGATGATCCGACGAACCCTGTCGGCAACCGATCTTCGGTTTACGCTTTCGGTAGAAGGGGAAACAACGGCTGACATTGATGGGGTCATGGTACGGGCCATTGAACCCGGTAACCGTCATCAGAAAACGAACCGCTCTACTGCCTCAACATCACAACGCTTTCCGAGGTAAGTGATTCTCTAACTAGCTATCGAGAATTTGAACCACTAGCTTCAACTGGTGTGGTGTAAGCACGGAAACGTGATTCGTGTTTTCTTAGCTCTATTCTCCTAACTCATTATTCCCCTAACTCAATTCACTTAGGCAAAGTAATTTACCCCGTTTTCGAATATCTGTAACCCATCTACTTTGAGGCTTGATTCAGATGCTCTTGTCCATCGAGGATGCTGTGACGCAGAGACAAACCGCTCGGGATGGGGCATGAGGCCAAACACCCTTCCAGTGGAATCACAGAGGCCAGCCGCATTGCCGGCTGATCCATTGGGATTAATTGGAAATGGCAAAGCCGCCTCTCCCGACTGAGAATCGGCAGTGGCGTAACGCAACACGACTTGCCCCGATTCGACTAGTTGCTGAAATGTTTTTGCGTCTCGCATTTGGATATTCCCTTCAGCATGAGCGATTGGCAATTCCAGCTGCTCGCAATCTTGTAGAAAGACGCACTTTCCTTGCCCGGAAGGGATGGACGTAGCGGCAAGATGGACCCAACGCGCTTCGTAGCGACCATGGTCGTTCCAAGTTAGTGTCGCCAACGGACCGTCGGAATCCTCCAGGTCAAGTAAACCTGTCTTGGCAAGAACCTGAAAGCCATTGCAAATACCAAGGATGAGCTTATCCTGATCGCGAAATTCTCGAAGTGGGTCGGCAAGGTGCAAGCGGAGCCGATTGCCCAAGACCCGGCCCGCTGCCACATCATCGCCATAGCTAAAACCACCCGGCAAACATAGAATTTGGTATTCATCCAAGAGCCCAGGTAATTCAAGAAGCCGATTCACATGAACCCGCTCTGCGACAGCACCCGCCAAGCGAAAAGCATCGGCGGTCTCTTCGTCGCAGTTTGCACCAGGGGATCGCAGCACCAACACACGCGGCGTCGTCATCAGATCTTATCCTAAATATTAAAAAGGCAGTTTGCTTATAAATTGCTTATGGTGGATGTTAACGGATAACTACCAACGAAGTGGTGCTTGCCAAGCTTCTTTGAGCTGAGCGATATCGGTCGAGATGATACCACGCTTAAATGCATGCAACTCGAAGCGATCGGAATCGGTTACTTTCCCAAGAGAAGCATGGGGAACTTTTGCCATGAACGCTTTGAATTCATCGACTTTATCGAGAGCGACTTCACATAGGAAGCGGCTATTGGATTCGCTAAAGAGCGTTGCCATGAGGCGTTCGTTGGCGGAAGAAAAATCACCTTCGGTAGGGCAATGGGCAATGTCGGCATCGACTCCCAAACCACCAGCGAACGCCATTTCGGCCAAAGCGACAGCAAGGCCTCCTTCGCTCAAATCGTGACACGCCGCCACCGTGCCCGCCTTGATGGCTTGATGCAAGCTGCGGAATGTTTGGCGTGCCTTTACTGGATCGACGGCCGGAGCAACTCCGCCCTCGATTCCAGAAACCAAACTAAAATGCGATCCTCCCATCTCGGCGAGCGTCGCTCCGACAACATAAATCGAGTTACCCGCCTGCTTAAAATCCATCGTTACGGCATTGCCGACGTTATCTATTTGTGCCATTGCACTGATGAGCAGGGTCGCAGGAATTGCGATCGTTTGTTTTTTACCTTTAGCGTCAAAGAAGCTGAATTCGTTGTTCAAGCTATCTTTTCCACTTATAAAAGGAGCTTCAAACGCTAGAGATAAATCGTGGCAGGCGAGCGCCGCCCTGACGAGCGAACCAAGCGTCTCGCTCTTTTCGCAGTCCCCCCAACAAAAATTATCGAGCAAAGCGATTTGGTCTGGATCCGCACCGACAGCAACGCAATTGCGGATCGCTTCGTCAATAGCACTCGCCGCCATACGGTATGTATCAAAATCCCCATAGCGTGGATTGATGCCGCAACCAATGACAAGTCCACGAG
>CAYGQU010000143.1:617-7152 GCA_964352045.1 uncultured Planctomycetaceae bacterium | reverse complement strand
GATTGGTAAGCCTAACCCGGAACCCTATCTGATGGCTGCCGATCGGTTTGGCGTCGATCCCAAATCGATGGTGGTGCTTGAAGATAGTGGCAATGGTTGTCAGGCGGGAATTGCTGCGGGAGCCTACACAGTCGCCGTACCAAGCCCACATACGAAAGAGCACAACTTCGATGGCGTTCAATTTGTCGCCGACACGTTGTTGGATGCGCGAATCAATGCCCTGCTGAGCGGAACTCCATAGAGTTTACATGCTAGCAACGACACCATACGAATGCGAATGATGACGGATCGTTAAGGTCTTTCTTAATCGTTACAACCCGAACTGCCGATAAGCATACGCAGATGCCCTAAGTATCCACCTTGGATCATGCGCCTTTCGACGAGGCGGGGCTAGTCGTGTCATTGAGGGGGGTTCGTGTGGCCATGCTTTCCAATCATGTTTGCAACAAGACAAGCTTTTGCGTAACGTTTGCCTGCTTAGGGTTGATGATCGTATCACAAATTGGATGCCGTGCTTGTGGTACCTGCTATGATTACGCGCCGCCTGTGCAAGGTTGCATGGATGGTTGTGGCTGCGACAGTATTCCCTGCGAAGGAGACTGTTGCAATGCTGGCTGTGGGATGAGCGATTGCGGTAGTGTTGATTGTGGTTCAGGCTGTTCCAGCTGTTCGAGCAGTAGCCAACGACATTCCACAGCTCGACGTGCTTCGTCGCTGGCTGGTTCATCCTCCTACCCGATGGAAGTTGCTTATTGAGTATTGGAAACCAACCCAGAAAGGGCTAACTCAGTTAGCTGATAAGGGTAAATCGTCTTCTGGTCGGCGATATTTATGGTTGAATAGTTCGGGGTCGAACTCATCGCGTGGCGTTAACTGCTTGAGTTGCCCTCCGATAATCGGCGAGCTGGTAGGAGGCAACGCCTCCTGTTCATAACCAATCTCTTCAGTGATTTTTGAACGAACAACAGTTGAGTCCAATTCGTCTGAATCGAAACTCTTGGTGCTCACTATTTGAGTTTCGCTTGGCTGTTGAAGACTCGCCAACTCAACTGCATCATCCATCTTTTGGTCATTTCCACTGACGGTAGTGACCCATGCTTTTAGTCGCTCGAGCCACTCCTCTCGCCGTGGGCCAACAAAGGGGGATATCCCTGCATGAGGGCCTTTGGCAGCAATAAGCAAGGGGCTGTTGCCAGGATTGGCCTGATCAATCGCAGCCAAGACTGCTTGTAGGTTGCTGTGTGTCGAACGAGAGTCTCCATAGCCATGCAAGAGGCTGACATCCAAAATGAACCGTTCGGCGTTGCCCGTACGATGGCAACCACTTTCGGTGCAGTTGTTGACAAGTATTGGTTGAATCTTTCGAGAAAAATGTGTGATCGCTACATCATCGACTTGAAAATTTGATTCAACCTCAGTTTCCTTAATCCTTTGCTCGTAAGTCGTTGTCTGAACAGAATACTCGGTAGCCGATTTACGTTGATCCGTATTAGCTGTTGGCGATTGCTTTTTATCCGAAATGGATTCAGCAGTACTTAGTTGGTGCAACCGCCGTTCAAGCAGTGCAAGTCGCTTTGAATTAGGGGACAACTGCTTGGCATCGAGCAGCTCACGCGATGCTTCGGGCCAAAGTTGATAGCGTAGGCACCAATCGGCAAGCCGAAGATGATCGACAGCGGTTGCACTGCTTGTGATGAATTGTGTTCGTTGCCAACGATAGAGGCCCGATGGATTCGCCGCCCGAACCAGGATGTCGTTCGTACGAATTCGAACTTCTCGGTTCTCTCCTTTTATAACCGTCCAGCCGTTGCTGTTATTCCCTGCCCGAGAGTCGTTATCTTCAATCACCCCCTGAAGAACGGCGCCCGTGCGGAGCAAAACAGATTCCTTGCCCCAAGCAACGATGGGCATCAGCATGAAAGCTGCTATCAACACAATAAACATGATTTTGGGCTGGATAATTGGCCGGATTGAGGGCTTTGATCTATACGGCTCGAGGTTGGCTAGCAGGTTAGGCATGCGCGAAGCCTACCTGTTTGGCTTGATTAAGGTCAACACGAGGTTCGAATACCGATTTTAGCGGATTTGCAGCTCTTTTCCTGGCGGTAGGCGTACCACTAACACTGGCCTTATCCCATGGGTCGAGATAAACTCAAGGACTTATGACTCCACGGCTACCAGTAACTCCTTTCCCCATCGAAACGCTTTCGCACGATGCCACTCACGACTGTCATGCTTCCGCTAGCGAATTTACAGCTTTGGTTAACTCCATTATGGATGCTATCAGTTGGTGTAACCGCCGGGTTGGTGGTATTGGCAGTCCTATTTGGGCTGCTTTGGATCTTCAACCGACCGAAGGCAGAAGAAGCGATTTCTGCGATTGGCGAAAGCGTGTTGATGCCTTTGTGCTATTTGGCAGCAGCTATGGTTGTGCTGGCCGTAGTGGCATTACCGCAGATGCCGGCTAAAGATGTGCTTAAATCGGTCAGCCGATTACCCGAAGTGGGGGAAAAATCGCTCACTATCACGCTTGATCCCAAAAGTGAAGATGTTGAGCTACCAGTCAACCTAGTTGCTGAAGAGGTTATCTCGTACGAAATCAAGAGTGATCAAGATATTCGGGTTGCCGATCAATCACAGCAGGCTTACACCCGCCCGATGGCTGTCGTTCAAGGTGACGAACCGTATCTTTGGAACACCAAAAGCAAGCGTTCGCGTGGTTTGCAAGGCGATGTGGAATCACTCTACCTGACAAACGATGGCGACGCATCTGCCGAAGTAATGCTCAGCTTCATTTCAGAGGTCGAAATGCCCGAGGTGCATCGCTTGCCTGTCGTCGCCACAACGGTGATTGGCATTCCTCTGATCTATTTACTCATCCTCTGGTTATTCCCCCATGTTTCAAACATTGCGACTGCCTCGGCTAAAGAGGCTGTTTCGCAGCCAATGTTTTTGCTGTTTACAATCGGCGGAGCCATTTCACTAATCACCTTTATTTACATTCCTTACAACACGTTTGGTGAAGATATCAAGCTGCTGAAGGACTCGGGAATGAGTCTCATCATGATCCTTGCGATCATCTTTGCCGTTTGGACCGCTAGCGTTTCGATTGCTGATGAAATCGAAGGGAAGACTGCTCTTACGCTTCTTTCCAAGCCTATCAGCCGGCGGCAATTTATTCTTGGCAAGTACCTGGGCATCATCTGGCCAATCTTGCTGATCTTCGTACTGCTTGGTGTTATTCTCATGGGTACGGTCTCCTACAAAGCGGTGTACGATGCTCGTGAAACTTCTAACCCTACGCCCGACTGGCAGCAATGCCATGCTGAGATGATTAGTACAATGCCAGGGCTTGTACTTGCCTTCTTCGAGGCGGCTGTGCTGACCGCGATCAGTGTTGCGATAAGTACGCGTTTGCCGATGCTACCAAACTTGTTGATCTGCGGCACAATATATGTCTTGGGGCACCTGACGCCCCTCATCGTCCAATCATCGGTCGGGAAGAACGAGTTCGTAGCGTTCTTCGGACGGCTTGTTTCGACCGCTTTACCGATGCTCGATCACCTCAACATTCAAGCTGCTATCGCTGCGGGACAAGTCGTACCCTACGCCTACCTTGGCTGGGCTGGTCTCTATACGTTGATTTACATCACCGTGGCAATGCTTGTCGCCCTCATCCTGTTTGAAGACCGCGACTTGGCTTAAAGTCAGCATGACAGACCCTAGAAGGCTTAGGGTCCATATAACGGACGCTACAAGCTTTTACGCAGCTTTCTTCAAAGCTGCTGCAGCCGGCTTTTGCATTGATGGCCCGATGCGGCCAGTGGCGCTGCCATCCCAACGGTGGGCAGCAACCGCTTCGAGAATTTGCTCGGCAACCACGACGGCATCTCGGCCAGCGACACCGGTAACTCGTGGTGCAATACCCGTTCTAACGGCTTGAGCAAAGTCGAGTAGTTCTAATTCGATAGCGTTTACAGCAGGCGATTCGTGCGTCTCTTTAACGAGCACATCTTCAAACAGCTTGCCACCAAACAGTTCTGCCTTGCGTTCGGGCGACTGTTTCGAGGGGTTGAATGCTTGCGACAGGACTTCCTCAGTGGGCCGAACGGTTGTCGCTTCCCCTTTGGCGAAATCGAGTTTCAAAAAGCCATTGCTACTAAAGACTTGCATCTCTCGCTGCAATTCGTAACTAACCCGCGAAGCGGTTAGTTGGGCAACACAGCCATTGGCAAATTGTAGTTGCGTTGTAACCATATCTTCATGATCGCCACGTTCTGCGGAGCCCAATACGGTAAGCCCCATGGCCGAAACACCAACAACCTCCGACTTGGCTATCGCTAACGTGAGATCAATATCGTGGATCATCAAGTCAAGCACGGCACCAATATCGGTCGAACGGAATGTAAAACCACTGGTACGTATAGCTTGTATGTAGCGAGGGCCGACGATTGGCTCGGGGATTGCTTCTAAGGCAGGGTTAAAACGCTCGACGTGTCCAACCTGCAAAATACGTTCGGCTTCTTCAGCAGCGGCTACCATTTCGCCCGCCTGCTTGCCTGTCGGAGCAATTGGCTTCTCGACAAGAACGTGCTTGCCCGCTTCAAGAAGTTTAATCACGGTTTCATAATGCGTGAATGTCGGCGTCGCCACAACCGCAGCATCAATTTGTTCGCAAACATCACCAATTTCGGCAAATGGCTTGGCACCAGTCTTTTCGGCTAATGAATTACGGGCAGCTCCAAAAGGATCGACAATCGCAACCAGTTCAAAAGCTTCTGATTTAGCGGCGATATTGGCGTGATATCCACCTAACTTACCCGCCCCAACAACTGCCAAACGTACAGGTTTCATAGCGATTTATCTTATGGATGATTGTGCAGGATTTGAAAGAAACTAAGCCGCGGCTCGGCGGACGTCGCGGCCACGGCCATGACGCCCTTCCGACTGGCGGTCAATGAAAGCAAACAATTTAGCGACTGGTTCAGTAATACGACCCGCCCCGTTAAGAACATCTTTTGCTGCTTGGACACCAACCTTCGAGCGGTATAACAAGCGATGTGCCTCGGCAAGCGAATCAATGTCACTTGCTTCAAAATTATTTCGTTTTAGTGCCACGATATTGATACAGCGTGGTCGAGCTGGCGAGCCTTCGCACAGCATGTAGGGGCCAACATCGTGCAAAACACGGCTCAACCCGCCAACAAAACTATAACTGCCGATGGTTGAATAGTGGTGAACAACTACACCTCCAGAAATAGAAGCTCGATCATGAACGTGCACATGGCCACCAAGCAAACTCGAATTGGCGATTATAATATGGTTTCCCAACTTGCAATCATGCGCAACATGCGAGCAAGCCATGAAGAAATTGTTATCACCAATCGCGGTGATGCCATCCTCTTTCTCCGAGGCACGATTGATCGTTACCCCTTCGCGAATAATGTTGTTATCACCAATGATGACTTTCGTATCGGTTCCCGCGTAGCTGATGTCTTGGGGCTCGCCGCCGATAACGCTGTTGGCGTAAACCGTGTTGTTTTCACCCAGTTGGACATGACCCATTAGGGTGACCGAATTAATCAGTTTCGTACCGCGACCTATAATCGCATTCGGTCCGACAACACAAAGGGGCCCGATTTCGACTTCTTCGTCGATTTGTGCACGGGGATCGACCCAGGCGTTAGCTGCTATTTTAGTTGGCATGGCTTGCGTTCCTTCGCACAGCTTACCCTCGGCTAAGCCGAACGGCGATGTTGATTGGATTCGGGATGGATGGCTAGCAATTTTTCGACCAAGTCGCCATTGAGACGATGACCGCTACAACAAGCGACAACATGGCCAACGATCGGTTGTCCTGCCAAAGCTAAGTCGCCTACCACATCGAGAATCTTGTGGCGGACGCATTCGTCAGCAAAACGGAGCGAGTTTTCAATTGGTTCGCGATCGGCTGCCGTGGCTGGCTGATCCTTGAAGATTAATAACTCTTGAGGCGTAACATGACCCGCGAGTCCTTGCGAAATCAACGAATTCGCCTCCGATTCGAGGACGAATGTCCTCGCAGGTGCTACTTCGTAGCGAAAAGCTTGTTCGGTTAGATCGACAACGAGCCATTGTCGGCCTATCGCCGAATCAGGGCCGTAGTCGAGTCGGTATTCAATCGTCAGCCCTTCGCCAATCGGCGGTCGAGCTTCGATCCATGAACGCTCATCACCACAACGAACCGGCTCGCGGATGACTAATTGGTTGGCAACAGCACCCTGTTCAACAGTTCCAGCCATTTCGACCGCATCAACGAATTCAATTGACGATCCATCGCTGCCTGGCATCTCCGAAGCGGTAACGCCTACTTCGCAATTGTCGATTCCAAGCCCTGCAAGGGTGGCAACAACGTGTTCGATCATCGCCACTTCAACACCCGCCTTATTCGACAGAACTGTGCGACGCGTAGCAGGTTGTCGATGCGAAACATGAACCGGGATCGTCGCTTCGGCATGGGTTTTTATGCCTGAGCTGACCAAATCGTCACGAACAA
>CAYGQU010000143.1:0-607 GCA_964352045.1 uncultured Planctomycetaceae bacterium | reverse complement strand
CGGGGCGAAACTCGACTCGGGTAGTTAATCCAGTCCAGTAGCCTCGACCTTCGACGGCGGCCGTTTGTGACAAGGTTCGTTGAAGACGCGGTTGCGTCATAGTGAGAAAACTCCCAAGCGGGGGAATGTCCGTGTCGGACTAAGCATCCCCTAGGGGAAAAATAGAAAAACACATTAGCAAAACCGCGTTGCCAGCCGGGCTGGCAACGCGATTCGCAACATGTATCAATCAGCGACGAGGGGCAGCTGGACGAGCAGCGGTTGTGCTCGCACCGTTAATCATCGCTAGCACGTCGGGCGTAATATCAACTTGGTTCTGGAAGTGAACCGCTTTGTTGATCGAACGCAGTATGCTTTCACGATTGTTAGGATCAGCTTCATCACCATTAAATCGGAAGACGAGTCCAATGCCTTGCCGCTTCGCGTAGTAAGAAATGGCCTGATCGACTTCACGATAGGTGTCGTAATAGATTTTTGCTTCTTGCTCGACCAGACGCTTACGCTTTTGCGTCACTTCAACCTGAAGCCCTGCCTTCATTTTGACGATTTGCTCATCAATTTGATTAAATTCTGGAGAACCTGGCTTATATTGAGCTTTGGTTTTTTC
>CAYGQU010000142.1:0-7180 GCA_964352045.1 uncultured Planctomycetaceae bacterium | reverse complement strand
GGACAATACCAATCGGCCCGCCGGGTTCTACAACTAGCAGCGAGGCAACCTGCTAATGCGACCGTATTTGAAAACCTTGCTGCCGTGGAAAGAAAGCTTGGTAACGACGTGCAAGCCGCACAAATTCAACAGGCAGGAGAGCAGATTGCAATGCGTGAGCGGATGCAAAGCGAAGTATCACGCCGCCATGGGGTGGCATGGGTGTCGCCCGATGAATTTCGCAGTGCCGGGCCTAACCAGCCGAACGTACCTTCCCAACCAAACGGACCTCAAGCTGCTTCTCATCCAGTAATACAACAAACGAACCAAGCGATGCCAAGAATGGCACAACAAATACCTCAACCTACCAAGGCAAATGCACAACCTTCGCCAGGAGGTTGGAAAACCGCTTTGAACTATGTGAAGAAAGCGACTGGCTGGGAAAAGGAGAATCAAAAAATCACACCCACACCAAACTACAACCGAACCGACTCTCAATTTGCTAGAAGGCCCGGCACCTTTCAGCAGGGAACACCACCACAGTATCGCTAATATAGATAACCGAAATGTTATCCCTAACACCTTGATTCAGCGCGAAGCCCCAACCCGCCGCATCTCAATTTCCATGGCCAAACGAATGCAAAATCATCTTATGCAATGCGGAATGACTGCAACGATGATGCTTGCCATCACGCTGACGGCCTGGGGTGCGCCCCCCCCGATGACGACTTTTGCGACGGGAGGCCAAAATCTTAATCCGCATGTTGCACGAGCACTCCAGCCAGTCCATCGGCTATCGAATTCAACGAACGTGTTGGTTAAAGATAACTTTGTAGCAAGGCCAACCGCTGCCCAAAGGGCTCCGTATGCAACGGGACTAGGCCCCGCGGCTCCGCATGCGATTTGGGCCGTCGATGGTACCGCTGCTCAGGGCCACTGTGGCACAAGTGGCGAACCTGGTTGGGATGCTCGTGGAATGATTGACTGGCAACAGTACGCTCAAGGAGAGTATGTTGGAAACGCGCGAACAGCTCATGTACCAACCTATCGACTTCGGGTTGATGATGCCCTAGCGATTTACTTTCTACGCACTCGGGAAGTCCTTTCGTCACCCTACGAACTGCAAGTGGGCGACCGCATTCGGGTCGAATCGCTGACCGCTGGTAGTACTGCCGGGTTAGCGACTGCTGGTGGCACTTCGTCAGGGCCAGAAGATACGCTAAATCGTGAATTAGTCGTTCAGCCTGATGGAATGATCACTTTGCCATTGATAGGCCGCGTCCCTGCTGCACGCCGCAAAGTCGTTGATCTGCAAAAAGACCTCGAAGAGCGGTTCAAGGCGTATTACAACGTCCCGGCAATTACAGTAACGCCGATCCAAGTCAACACACGCCTAGAAGACTTACTCGATACGGTTGATAGCCGTGGTGGACAATTGGGAGGTCGTCAGCTGAATGTCGTCGTGACGCCCGCGGGCAAAGTACAAATCCCCGGATTGGGTAGCATTTACTTACAGGGACTTACGATTGCCGAGGCCAAGGCGGAAATCGACGCTCGCTACGCAACGAAGATTCCTGGGGTACAAGTAACCGTTGACCTCGTTACACGAGCACCTCGATTCATTTATGTGCTGGGTGAGGTGGTTCAGCCGGGTCAATTTGAAATGACAGGGCCAACGACCACGATGCAGGCAATTGCCCTAGCCGGTGGTTGGCAGACGGGAGCGAATCTTCGACAAGTCGTTGTATTCCGCCGGGGCGACGACTGGCGGCTGATGGCAACAATGGTTGACCTGCGTGGCGCACTGTATGGCAAACGCCCTACCCCAGCCGACGAAATTTGGCTTCGTGATGCCGACATCGTGCTAATCCCAAAGACCGTCATCGAAGTGGCCGATGAATTGATTGAACAAGTCTTTACACGTGGCCTTTATGCCGCGGTGCCACTGGAATTGATCTATGGCCAAGGCTTTACAACGGTGAGTTCGATTCTTAGCAATTTCTAATTGCCTCCGAGTCGTCACGCTCTTAGTCAATATAAATTGGATTATCTCGGTGCGCAAAAAAAGCGGCTCGACTCTTTCGAGCCGAACCGCTTTAGCGTTTTCGTATGGTCGTTACTTAACTCAACGACGACGTGCTACGAAGCCAAGCGAAGCCAGGCCAAGTAGAAGAGCCGAAGCTGGTTCGGGAACGATTTCGGTAACGGTTAGGTTATCGAATAGACCAAATTGAGCTTGGAATGGTGATGCTACCGAGCTGAACAAGTCAGAATAGTTCACGCTTACAAGATCACCCTGACTACCATCAAAAGCTGTAGCAATAATTGGTGTACCATCTAGGGCGTACGTAATTACGCCATTAAGGACTTCAATTGTCATCGTTGTCCATTGATTACCAGGAGAGCCTACGAACTCAGCTGTTGCAAAAATCGTTTGGTAAGTATCGCCAGTTGCGTTGGTTGTGTTTGTGCTGTTTAGGTAACTAAGATCGCCATCGTTAACGGGACGGTCTGTAGGGGTGCTATGTCGGTAATCAGAGGCTGAGCCACCTTCACCCGTCATCGAAACAAAGTGCCCACTACCAGCAATTGGAGTAAAGATTGTGTTGTTCGCGAGGCCATCGCCAGCAACGCCTGCACCCGCATACTCGGTCGATCCGCTTCCAGATACATTCATATAAATGTCAACCGACATTACATAATTTGTATAAGGAACCGAAGTGTTGTTCCAAACGGTCGTTGCGTCAGCACCGCCACCGCTAGAACCAGTCGCAGCTGTGTCGTTTGCAGTGAGCCTTAGTCCCAAAGTTGTCGCACCAACAGTATTTGGCGCAGAAGCGATACCATCAGCAGAATAATCATAGGCAAAGGTGATCGTACCATCATCGCCACCTACGACTGTGTAGCTTGCCGACGTATCGGTGTCAAAGTCATCTGAAATTAAAGCAGCGGAAGACACGCTTCCTACGGACACCGATAGGGCAAACGCGCCCAAGGTGCAAAACAAAGTTGGTCGAATCATGAGAACAGCTCCAAGGAAAAAATGCTTAACGGTCTCTTCTGGACGAATGATTTTCGTGTTGCCAACAGTCGATTGTTAGCAACCCATCAGCCCAATGTAATTGAGGTATGGCGCAGGGAGGGATAATAGTCCGCCTAACGTTATTAATTAGCCTATCCAGCCGAGCGTAGATTCCTACTCTTCTCTCCGTACCTTTATCTCGCGAAAGCGCAAAATAGAGCTATTTCGGTTGGAAGAGATAGAAATTAACCCAAACGGGCGAATAAATCGCCCCTAGACCATGACTATCTCAAAAAGCGAGCTGGTTCTCAACTTAGGCCGAAACTTCGATAATTTCGTCGTGTTTTTGGGCCATCAGCTTCTTTTGGTACCGTCCCTGAGCAACATCGACCACCACTAAAATCGCGATCGTGAAGTAGAAGGTGCTCTTTGCCATCGGCTCGACAATGTGGCCAAATAAATGGAGATGCGCCAAATGCCCCCCCTCACCAACAAGCATCACGCCAACAATGAAGAGAATGAACAGCCCAAGGACTTCGTACAGGCGGTTCTTTTTAAGAAACTCAGAAACATGATCTGCCAACGCGATCATCATGATACCACTTATAACAATAGCGGTTGCCATGATGATAAAGCTATCGGTCAATGCCATTGCCGACAGAATCGAATCGAACGAGAAGACAAGGTTCATGGCAACAATCGAGGCGACCGCTTTGGCAACGGAAGTCGATTTCTTATCTTCGCCATGTTGAAAGTCTTCAATGGCAAGCATGTGCATGATTTCCTTTACAGCGGTGTAAAGGATAAAAATTCCACCTGCTAAGACAACCAAAGAATGCAACGTTACTTCGCCCATTAAAATCCATGCCAAGGGCCCCTCTTCGGGTAAGGTCAGCATAGGGGTTTGGAAGTACGCAATCGCTTTAGTTACCAAAAATAGCAATCCAATCCGCAAGACAACGGCGAGCCCGATGCCCATTTTACGCACCCAAGATTGCTGATCCTCGGCAACCCGTTTGGACTCGATCGAGATGTAAAGCAAATTATCAAAACCGAGTACCGCTTGCAGCAGAATGAGCATGCCAAGCGTGAAGAGATTGGCGAGCGTGAAGAGTTCCATGGTGATGTCGATGTTGATCGTGGGTAGGAAGTCGGTCGGCTGGTAATTATCCTGATGCCCTGTTTTACGCGGGAATTGGGTGTGAGTCCAAGGCCAACTTGGCAGACAGAATAACAAATTCACTTGATATTTTGACATCCTGCAGCCAATCTGGAAACATGTTGAACGATTTCCCCGGTCAATTACAAGCTCGTCAACTCTTGAGGAACTGCTAATGTTCTATCCATCCAAAGCCTTATTCAGCCTCGCGGTTTTATCGGCGAGTTTTCTTTGCTCTGTCGCCGTGGCAGAAAGAATTGATCACACGCTATTTTTCACGCTTCAACATTCGAGCGGCGTAAACATGGCGATTCCTCCAAGCATCACAGCACTTGAAGTAACGGCCCCGAATCAAGTATCTCCGGGCCAAGTAGGTAATCCTCTCTATGAAGGCCAAACGGTGGAAGGTCAGAACGTGCTTTATGAAGCAGGAGCTGACCCCGGTTCGCAAGGGAGCGTTATCAGCGTTTCGTTCACACTTGGCGAGACAACCTCATCGACCGACGCCGAGGGAATCGTTCACCGAGATATCGCCACACGCAACTTTGCGGTGTATACCGAGGAGGGAACGTACGAAGCCCCCCTCGATTCCGTCTTCTATTTCACAAACGAGGGGCCAGAGAATTTACGCGGCGTCGGCCCGGTACGATGGATGGCACCTGAATCTTTACGAACAAAAGCCTACACGTCCAGTGCATCAAGCGATCAAACCGGTTACTGGGAACTTGTCGGCGGCTCGTTCTACTTCAAAGCGAGCTATCCCGTGCCCGAGCCAACATCATTCGGCATGTTTACGCTCGGAGCGGTTTGCCTAGTTGGCCGATTAAGCCGGGAATTGTTTTAGAACATATCACGATAGGTGCACTTATCGGGGACGAGTTGCAGAAAATCGCTTCAGATCACGCCACGCTCTTCGAGCAGTTTGATGATCTCTGCGGCACAGTCGTCGAACGATTTTTCGTCGGTTTTTACCACGAGATCTGGATTTGCTGGCGATTCGTAAGCGAGCGAAACACCAACTAGATTGATGATTTCGCCCGCATCGGCCTTCGCGTACACTCCTTGATCATCGTGTTCGCGACGCCATGCTTCGGATGCCGAGACCTCAACCACCAAGAAATTTTCCTTGCCAACGACATCGGCTGCCTTCTGGCGGACCGATTCTTGAGGTGCAACAAATGCCGCGATTGTGATCAACCCATTTTGGTTGATTGTCTTAGCAACCTCGGCCGCACGACGGAGGTTCTCGCTTCGATCCTCGGTACTGAAACCAAGGTCTCGGCTTAGGCCACGACGCATATTTAGGCCATCAATCGTGGCGACAGCACGGCCGCTGTCGAACAACATGCGTTCGAGCGCATTGGCCACGGGGGTCTTACCCGCAGCGGGGGGTCCCGTTAGCAAGATCGTTACAGGCTTTTGTCCGTAACGCGCTTCGCGCTCTTCTTTTGAAACGGGGCTGAGGCTTTCTTTCAAGCCTTCGTTTGCTTCCTTTTCCCAAAGATCATCACTGCCCGCTGTCTTGCGATCAAGAATCATCCCTGCTGCAACGGTGACGTTGCTAATACGATCAATGACAATAAACGCGCCGGTCCCTTTGTTGCGAGTGTAACCATCGAGCGCAATCGCTTCATTGAGTTGAATATGGCACCGGCCAATTTCGTTAAGGCCCAGCGTTGGTGCCGGGCTGCGATGCAATGTGTTCACGTCAATCAGGTAACGTAGCGAAGTGACTCGACCGGCGCTTAGCTTCGAGCAATGCTTGATCCAATACTCTTTGCCAGGTGTCATCGCTTCTTCGGCCATCCAGACGAGCGTTGCATCGAAGTTATCTGCGACGGTCGGTTGGTTGTCGGGGCGAACGATCATATCGCCTCGGCTGATGTCGATTTCATCTTCAGTTGTTAGCGTAATCGCCAGCGGTGCGAACGCCTCTTCGAGTTCGCCATCGTAGGTAACGATTGATTTGACTTTGCTTGTTTTCTTTGAAGGTAGGACCATGACGTCGTCCCCCTTCTTTACTTTGCCCGAAGCGATCGTGCCACAGAAACCGCGGAAATCGAGATTGGGGCGATTCACATACTGGACCGGTAAGCGGAAGTCGATTAGGTTGCGGTCCGAGGCAATATGCACATTCTCAAGATGATGCATTAGGGTCGAACCTTCGTACCAAGGGGAATTTTCGCTTCGGTCGATAAGATTGTCCCCGTTGAGCGCGCTGATGGGAATGAAGTGTTGGTCGGGCATGTCGAGTCGAGTGGCGAACTCTTTGTACTCTTTTTTGATCTCCTCGAAGCGATCTTCTGACCAATCGACAAGGTCCATCTTATTGACCGCAATCAAAACATGTTTAATGCCCAGAAGCGAGACGATAAACGAGTGTCTCTTGGTCTGGGTCATAACGCCATGACGGGCGTCGATCAAAATGATGGCTAGGTCGCAGGTCGATGCGCCGGTCGCCATATTGCGTGTGTACTGCTCATGCCCTGGGCAGTCGGCGATAATGAATTTTCGCTTAGCGGTCGAGAAGTAGCGATAAGCCACATCGATCGTAATCCCTTGTTCACGCTCAGCCTTAAGGCCATCGGTAAGCAACGCTGGATCAAATCCACCGCCAGTCGTACCGTGCGTGACCGAAGCTTGCTCAATAGCAGCAAGCTGATCTTCGTAGATCATTTTTGATTCGTAGAGCAGCATGCCAATGAGCGTACTCTTACCATCATCAACCGAACCACAAGTCAAAAAGCGGAGCAGCTCTTTGTTCTCATGCTGGTTGAGATAAGCATCGATGTCGGTAGCGATTAAGTCAGATTGATGGGACATAGGAGAGTAACGAATTTAGTATGAAGAATGACGAATGAATTGAACGCCATTTTTAAATGATAAAGGGACTTCTTACTCGATAACTGAATCGTTCTAGAAGTAACCTTCCTTTTTCTTTTCTTCCATCGAACCTTGCGAGTCGTGGTCGATTACGCGGCCTTGGCGTTCGCTGGTGGTGGCGAGGAGCATTTCTTGGA
>CAYGQU010000141.1:3993-7191 GCA_964352045.1 uncultured Planctomycetaceae bacterium | reverse complement strand
CCACCACCCCAACCAGTAGCCCCGCAACGGAATATGAATTTGCCGATGGCGTGGGCCGAATTGGTTTTATCCCGACGGTAAGCCAACCTTTTTGTGCCGACTGCGATCGTTTTCGCCTAACCGCAGATGGAAAACTGCGTAACTGTCTATTCAGCCTCAACGAGACTGATCTGCGAAAGCTGATACGTAGCGAAACGAGAGATCCTCAACTGAATTTTGAGATTGCCCGCCTGATGCAAGAATCAATCGCAGGTAAAGGGCCTGGCCACCAAATCAACACGGCTGACTTTATTCAACCGAAACGTACTATGTCGGCTATCGGAGGCTGATTTAGTGTTACCCGAGTGATTTACCTTGAACCAACTAAAAATCTTACTTTTTGGCCCTCAAGCTATGCTTGCGAATCGACAAGAGATTGTACTTAGCCTACCCGATGGCTTTACAAAGGCTGAAGAGGTGCTGCGGATAATTGGAGAGGTTTTACCACAGCTAAAACCATCGCTTGCTAGTTCTCGTCTAGCAGTCAATCATGAGTTTGTCTCGGCTGAACAAACCGTACCTTTGGATGCTGAAGTTGCACTAATCGGAATGGTCTCGGGCGGATGATTTCAATAGTCCATGTCGATCTTGTCGGAGGGCCACTCGGGGTAAATTCTGACAAACAACTTTCAGACGAAGCGATTGGCTCCGTAATTGTCTTCGAGGGAATTGTTCGATGTGAGGAAGCAGGGCAACATTTGGAATCGCTCCGATATGAAGCTTATGAGCCGATGACACAAAATGAATTGCATAAGTTGTCACAAGCAATTGCAGAACAATTCGATCTAATTGCAATCTTTGTTGAACACAGCATTGGAATTGTTGCAGTAGGAGAAACCTCATTTCGCCTAACGCTTGCGAGCAGCCACCGCTCTGAGGCGATAGCTGCTTGTGATGCGTTTATTGAGACGATGAAAGAAAAGATTCCCCTATGGAAATGCCCTACTTTTCGCTGAGTAATTAATTAATAGGACAAAGATTAGATTATCAGAAAATGATATGGTGAATCTCTTATTCGAGCCTCGCCTATAGGGGATGTTGGTTGGATTTAGTCTAGAACTGTTGTCGAATTTTTTGAGCCAGCAGGTTAAAAAACTGGTAGGCAAGAAATAACTATTCTGCCAGAATGTGAATCTATTTAAAAATATCCTATCACTAGATGTCGGTCTCCATTGTAATGGGAATCGCTAGCTGATAGATCAAATCGCATCCGACAACTAACATGGCGAAATCTTGAGCGAAATCTCTATACAAATCAGCGGCTTTGCAGACGAATCTTCTTCTAACAAACTTGCGGAGGAACAACTGGCTGCCATAGCTGCCCTTGGTTTGCGACAGTACACACTTCGCTTTATCGACCTTGGCGAGGGCATCAAGAATGCCATGGACCTTACCAAGAAGGAGGTCAGTCGACTTAAGAAAATGAATCAAGACTTCGGATTATCCGTTGCAACACTAGGCTCACCTCTAGGGAAAGTCAAGTTGCTTGATGTAGAAGATGGAACTAACAACAAATACATACCATTCAAAAAATATCTTAAGCAAGATGTTGCCAAGGCCTGTGACTTAGCCGAGTCGCTAGGTACACGTCTCTTGCGTGGATTCTCTTTCTACCACCCAAAAGACGAGCAACCCGAGGGGTATGTCGCGCAGGTAGTCGATCAGCTTGGGGAAATTGCCGAGGCATGCGCTAAGCGTGATCTTATATTCGGTCTTGAAGTCGAAGCGAATCTCGTTGGACAGTCGGGGGCTTTGCTAAAAGAGATCCACAGGAAAGTCAATAACTCAGCACTTGTTCTGATCTTCGATGCGGGTAATTTACTAACGCAAGGTTATTCGCCTGACGAAACTTTTGCCGAATACGAAGCGATGAAAAAAGGGTTAGGCTGGATTCATATCAAGGATTACCGCCCTCTTAAAACGGCTTCTAAAGGGGGATACATTGACGAAGAATCACTCTGTGATTACAGACCGGTTGGACGTGGCAGTGGTGTTTATGAACAAGTGCTTCGCGATGTACTAGAGAATAGCCAATCGCTAAGTCGTCGCATGAAAAAACTAGGCATGCCAGGCTTGCTACTTGACCTCGAGCCACACGTCCGTGGTGGCGGTCAGTTCGGTGGCTATAGCGGTCCAGATGGCTTGGGAATTGCCCTTCGTTCATTGTGTGATTTGATCGAATACCTTGGCATGAGCTACGATCTCAAAACAGCGAATGATTTGCTGTAAGGTCATATGCTCCAAAGCCCCAAAGCGGGGTTACGGATGAAGTAGAACGGCTCTCCACTGGCACCTTGATTCCAACCATCTTGAAGTTGATCGGGATCTAGCTGTTTAGCCACTTCGGAATACGGCTGATGCTGGTATCCAACGCTAGTGATTTCTTCGGCTGTGAGACCATTGCCAGTACAGTAGGTTACGCTGAATCGACCTTCGGTCGAACCATGTATCAGGTGCGCTGCCGCTGAGAGGTTATTGGCCAACTCGGGGTCGGATTCAATCGCTGCTAGAGTTTTTGGCGTCCCATGATAACCATACTTACGAATCAGCCGATCGATCTCGCTATCTTCGCCAAAGGTATCGACGGCTGGCGCTAACACGATTAATTCACCTTTATCAGCCATTGCCTTTCGGGTCCGGTAAATCGCTTTGTTGCCCAACCAAGTTGAGCTAAATTCCCTTGGATCGAGATAAACAACACAACGCGCAATTGGTCGTTCGACATGCGTAAGATTGAGCTTGCCCGCTAGATTGGCAGCCCACCTGAAGCAATCTTTACCTGCGCCTGCTGACATGGCTCGCAGACGGGGAGCTTCGGATGAATCCTCAACAACCGTCAAAACGAATCGGACGTCCGCCTTCGGCTGTACAAAGCGATAGAACCCTTCGTCCATCAAGGTACGAACAGGCGTATCGATCTGCCCTAAGACTTTCTCGATGCCACAAACAGCTCCAAGAAAGTGTGACTGATGAAGCATTGCCCCGCCGCCACAACCAATACAGATGTTCTTCGTATGATTGGCAAATCCGATGACTTCATGAGGCACGACCTGACCAACGGAGATTACCAGATCGTAATCACCACTTACGATCCGTTTGTTGACAGCAACCTCGACTTCCGTTTGCTTACCTCAGTTTGAATGTAGAGCAGACCCTGCT
>CAYGQU010000141.1:0-3983 GCA_964352045.1 uncultured Planctomycetaceae bacterium | reverse complement strand
AAAAAATCCTTGGGAAGTGTTCCCAAGTTCTCTAGATCGTTGCGCCAGTCGTGAGGGATAAATCGCTCGAGCGGAATTTTATCGCCAAACATCATCCGCAATTGCGTCTCAGTCATTGGCAAGTGTGTTCCCAAGGCGGGCAGGATGTCAATCTCGATCGTTTCGCTGAGCATTTCCCAGAGTCGTTCGGTGATTTTGCCTGCAAATGAATAAAGCCGAGTATGATCAGGTGGCAGAATTAACAGCTTCTTAACACCTTGTGAGAGGACCCACGCATCAGCCAATTGTTGAACAAGTTCCTCAAACACTTCGTTCGATAAACCGCTAGGTCCTCCATCATAGGAAAACAAAGATTCGGAATTGGTAACCTCATTTGTAATGGTTTGCATAGAGAAATAACGTATTTGAACCGTATTAATGGAGTATGCCTAAGCATTCGACAGCTTGAAAAGCCATCAATAGCAATTATAACAAGGAACTTGCAGAATGGCTGCAACTTGCTCCTATCTATAGGCATTCCACTTTTCTAGCGGACGATACCAGAAATATGAAGTCACTTCCGATCCGTACTGACAATTGCTCTCTCGATTTTCTCTCCCTTGGAGCTTTGGTAAACCGGCTCGATCCGGGGCAGACTCCTTTCCGACGTGCGCGAAGTGTCGAGATTCACGTTTCGGGAGGAGAGTACAACTGTGCCGCTAACCTTGCTAGTTGCTTTGGTCTCGAAACGGGCATCGCCACTGCCATGGTTAACTATGGCATCGGCGAATTGATTGAAAACCAAGTTCGTGAGAAAGGGGTTAAGCCCTTCTACAAGTGGTTTGAACACGATGGAGTGCGTGGCCCCAACATGGCAACCGTCTACAGCGACCGGGGCCATGGTGCTCGTGCGCCCGTGGTTTTTTACAACCGCTCCAACGAAGCGGGAGCCTTGCTCAAGCCAGGGGATTTTGACTGGGATACTATCTTTGGTCAGGGTGTAAAGTGGTTCCACTCAGGCGGAATTTTTGCAGCGATCGGACCACACACAGCGGAGCTCATCGTCGAAGGCATGCAAGCTGCCAAGGCAAGTGGTGCGATCACCTCGTTCGACCTCAACTACCGAGCCAAGCTTTGGAAGACGCTCGAAGGAGGCGAAGCCAAAGGCCTTGAGATGATGCGTAAAATTGCCGAGAACGTCGATGTGCTAGTCGGCAACGAAGAAGATTTGCAGAAAGGCCTAGGCCTTGAAGGCCAAGATGTCGAGTCCGAAGCCGAACTCGAAACCGATGCCTTCTTTGGCATGATTGAGCAAGTCAAAGCGACCTACCCGAACGTCAAAGCAGTAGCAACGACGTTGCGTGAAGTAAAAAGCACGAATCGCCATAATTGGGGTGCCCTACTCTGGTTCGATGGCGAAAAGTACGTCAGCCCCACCATGGAACTCGACGTCCTCGACCGCATCGGTGGCGGCGACGGATTTGCCTCGGGCATGATTTACGGCCTGCTCGATGGCCGTTCGCCCGAAGATGCTTTGCGTCTCGGCTGGGCCCACGGCGCGTTACTAACCACATTCGCCGGTGACGTTTCGCTTGCTAAGTTGCCTGAGGTTGAAGCCTTAGCCGCAGGTGGTTCGGCTCGGGTGCAGCGGTAAAGTGTCTTTTCGCTAAGTGAATTACAGGCCTGAATTACAGGCCTTTGGGGTTACACTGATTAGCGTTCAGGCGATCGGTGTGGCTTTGGTCACAAGAGACCTTAATCGGAGGGGCATTCGTGGAAATGCCCTTTCGCCTTCAACCTAGGCAAGATTGTAAATGCTATCGCTTTAGCAAATTTGAAATATTCCCGTGCAGGTAACGCTCAATATCTCGCTTGATGTTTGCTTCGGACACTTCTAATCCGGTCGCGGCAAGCTTTGTGAAGGTATCGGTTAGCACTTTACCAATCACCGCTCGGCTGTGGTCCCACTTGTAGATTAACTGCTCTAAGATGCGGCAGTCGGAATGTTGTGGGATAAACGTGGGGCCGAGTAATTCGACTCGCATGCGAGTGATCTCTTCAATCAACGACGGATTGTTGAGGAACCACCAACAGCCGAACGGGGTCAGGTTCCGGTGCTTACGAGCCGTGACGGCTAGTTCATGTTGATTCTCTCGGGCAAGGAGGGTGACCATTAATTGGTTGCCTGCAAAATCCTTTGCTAAGCGGCCAATCGAAGAAACATCGGCGGGGCCGACCGTATCGCCGGCAGCACGGATCGCGGGGTTCGCTCCCCGAGTGACGCCGATCATCAGCGCCAATGGCAAACCATGCTCGGCACAGACAGGCAGAATCGCTTCAGTCAGGCAACGTTCGCCACACTTCTCTTGATCCGTCGGAGCACGATCGGTATTGGACTCCAGCACGGGGTAAGTCCAAGATGGTGGCAAGCTCATTGCACAATAGACAGGCTTCATGCGGGCGATCCAGTCGTTAAGCATTCTCTTAACTTCATCAATTGATTTGTCCGACAGATCGTTTGCTAAGTTGTAACCAAGTTTACGAACAACCGGTGCGGCTTCGTTCCAGGCGACGACGAGTGGATCGAAACGCAGGACAGAAGGAAAGCGTGAATCGGACGCGATCCCCGGATTATCAAGCCAACGTTGCCGTTCGTTAGGGTCAAATATATCGTTGGTCATCGTGATCGTATCAACTTTGGCGATCTCTAGCACTCGATCAATTTGTTCGTCAGGTGTTTGCTCATTGAACCAAGCCCGATAGCTATCGAGCGACTTTTCATTGGGATCGAGGCCCAATGATTTGAGCGTCGTCAACACACCACGACATGCTTCGGAGAGGGGCGTCGCTTCGACAAAGAGTTTCTTCCAAATCAGGTCGGCCTGCTCGGCACGAGTCATCTTCCAAAAAGCGTCGACTGGTAATTCGGCCACGGGAACTTCACGGAATAATTCGGCAATGAGGTAGTGGTACGTTACCAGCTCATCGATCCCCCAAAGCATGAGACCGTTAGGATCGTGCTTTGTGTCGCGCCCAAGTGGCGTGCCGAACGAAGAGGGGTAGAGGTGCGTATGGAAGTCCCAGACGACGGTCTCTTGGATCGCCTTATCGACAGTTTTTGCAATTTGATTGGTGGTGAGCATTTGCGAGGAGCTATTAAGTTAATAAAAGATGTATGGTTGATATTTTACACGCAGGAGATAGCTAATAATAACCAGTTCACTATCTACTGGGTACGGTACTAATGGGTCCAAATTGGCCGTCGATTTACCAGTGGTCAATCATATCGTACAATGTGCAATTCATCCCGGTTATCAAACAATAAACTTAGCTTTGGGCAACTGCCAAACCGGTGGCGGATGTCGAATATTTGGAATCACTCAACAGGTTTATCGGCATGAAATATCAAGGCTTTGATCTCAACGGAAAAGTGGCAGTCGTTATCGGTGGAACGGGCACCTTAGGTGGTTCGATGGCCGAGGCACTCGGAGCTGCGGGCGCCAAAGTTGTTGTCTCAGGCCGAAATGCTGAGCGAGGTAACGAGCGAGTTGAGATCATGGCCGAGCATGGTGTTGAAGCAAGCTTCGTAGCCACCGATGCCCTGAGTGCCGACAGCCTTACCGAAACCGCCAACAAGATCGAATCGGATATCGGCCCGATAGGTATTCTGATCAATGCAGCAGGAGGAAATCACCCGGACGCAACGTTGGCTCCAGGTGATGATCTTTGCGATCTTCCAAGCAGTGCATGGAACAAAGTTTTTGATTTGAACTTGGTCGGCGGATCTCTCTTACCGACGCAAGTGTTTGGCCGAAACATGGTTAAAAGAAACGAAGGGAGCATCATCAACATTGCTTCGATGTCGGGCATGATTCCCCTTTCTCGAGTCGTCGCTTACTCAGCAGCCAAAGCAGCCGTGCTTAATCTCACGCAATTCGTCGCTCGTGAATGGGCTCAAAAAGGAGTCCGGGTTAACGCCATCAGCCCCGGCTTCTTTCCTGCCG
>CAYGQU010000140.1:2329-7216 GCA_964352045.1 uncultured Planctomycetaceae bacterium | reverse complement strand
ACTCAACCGTTGCCGCGTTATGGTAATCAGAAGCTTTGATCATCCGAACTGCCGCAGCGCACATCGCCTCACGGGTTTCTTGCGAGATGTTGGGGCTCGGGCTCTCTTCGATCAACTTCTGATGCCGTCGCTGAGTCGAACAGTCACGTTCCCAAAGGTGAATTGCGTCGCCATGGTTGTCTGCTAGGACTTGCACTTCAACATGGCGTGGGTGTTCGACGTATTTTTCGAGATAGACAGCACCGTTTCCGAAGCAGGCTTCAGCTTCGGCTTTAGCTTGCTGAAGCGAGGACTTGAGCGTCAAGTCATTCGAAGCAACCCGCATTCCACGGCCACCACCACCGGCAGTAGCCTTGATCAGAACAGGATATCCCACTTCATGGGCAAAGCGGAGCGCCTCGTCTTCGCTCTCGATCACGCCATCGCTACCAGGCACGACAGGAACATCGGCTGCCCGAGCCATTTCGCGGGCGGTGTTTTTATCACCTAGTTGGGCCATCGCTTCGGGGCTAGGACCAATGAAGTCAATGTTACAGCTGCGACAGATCTCATTGAAATGAGCATTTTCCGACAAAAACCCATAGCCAGGGTGGATTGCTTCCACGTTGCCAACCTCAGCCGCGCTGATCACGTTAGCGATCTTGAGGTAACTATCAGCCGCTTTTGCAGGGCCAACGCAAAAGGTTTCGTCCGCCAGTTCTAAATACTGCGAACCACGGTCTCCCTCGCTATAGATAGCGACCGTTTCAATGCCCATTTCTCGACAAGCACGCATAACGCGTAAAGCAATCTCGCCGCGATTGGCAATGAGAATCCGTCGGTACATCGAAAATCAGTTCTTAGAGACTTGGAATCGTAGGCTTGGAAACAAAGGGAATCGTCGGCTTAGCAACAAAAAAGTAATCATAGCTTTGGGGTGGCCTAAAACCGATCAACAACTAACCCCATCATGTGTCAATCAACCCTATTCACTAAGCGATTACACAATCAATTACTTGTCGATTACCCAACGCGGTAGTTACTCGATACGAAACAAAGGTTGGCCAAATTCAACCGCCGCACCCGCTTCGACAAGCACTGCCGTAATCTTACCCGAGCACTCTGCTGGGATTTCATTGAACACTTTCATTGCTTCGATAATACAGATCGTCGTATCAGGGCCGACCTGGTCACCCACATTTACGTAGGGAGCCGATTCAGGACTCGAAGAGGGGTAGAAAGTGCCCACCATTGGACTCTTGATGACCGTGCCAGATGC
Organism: uncultured Planctomycetaceae bacterium; assembly: GCA_964352045.1. Taxonomy (GTDB): domain Bacteria; phylum Planctomycetota; class Planctomycetia; order Pirellulales; family Lacipirellulaceae; genus CAYGQU01. Next base: position 5,958 of record CAYGQU010000140.1, on the reverse strand, counting down.
CTCAGTAGCAGGAGGGGCAGCAGCTGGCGTCGCTGCCGGTACCTGTGCTGGTGCTGGCGCGACGGTGGCTGGCGCGACGGTGGCTGGCGCAGCCGCTGGCATGGCGGTAATCAGCGGGGCGTCGGGGCCTCGGCGCAATCGCAATCGCTGCTCGCCTTGACGGAGATCAATCTCAGCCAAGTCATGCTCGTTCATTAGTTCTACTAGTCGGCGTACTTTGCGTACATCGAATACGTCGTTGGGATTTGCTCCCCCGCTACTCGCCATGTCATTCTCCACGGCGTTAATCTCAATTAAGAGGAATAGTAAACTTAATAGGTTAAGTTTCGTCGTGTCGAAACCTTTTCCTTACAGGTGCTAACTAGTTTAGCCAGCAAACTTGACCAATGCCACCCCTTAGTCGGGACAGGAAACGAATGCCGACAAGAATTGCTATCCACCTACAAGCGACAATCTTCTAGCAGTTTGGGGACATTTGAGAGGACTTCGTGGCCGGTTGAAGTAACCAATACATCATCCTCGATCCGCACGCCACCCCATCCTGGGATATAAATACCCGGTTCGACCGTAACAATCATCCCCGGTTGTAAGATGGTAGATTGATTTCGTCCTAGGCGTGGTGCCTCGTGGACATCGAGCCCTAAGCCATGGCCTAAGCCGTGTCCAAATTTTTTGCCGTAACCCGCTTTGGTAATAACCTTTCTCGCTGCTGCATCGACCGACTCACAAGTCACACCTGGTCGAATCGCCTCGATGCCAGCCAGCTGGGCATCCAAAACCGTGTTGTAAACTTTGGAAAACCGCTTAGAGGGATTTGCCGTTACAACCATGCGAGTCAGATCACTGGCATACCCTTGGTTGATGGTACCCCAATCAATTAACGTGAAGGGATTATCTCCCACCTGACCATTGGTCGGAGTTGCGTGCGGCAACGCAGCCCGCGGTCCGGCGGCAACGATTGCCGGAAAACTAAGGCTGGTCGCACCAAGTCGTCGAGCATGATATTCAAGCTCACGAGCAATTTCGTTTTCGGTTGTGGTTGGATTCCAACTTGCGCGAATGATTTCGAGAACCCGGCGAGCGTGCTCGCAAGCCATTCGGGTGATTTCTATCTCTTCGCGATCTTTGATCATTCTCAGCGATTCGACTAAACCGGTAAGTGAGCCAATCGCGATCTCTTTTAGTTGGCTCCGCAAGCCTTCGTAGAGGGAAAGTGTGCAAGACTGAGACTCGAGACCAAGCTTTTCAACTCCCGCTTCCTTAACTGCCTCGGCCACCGATGCCAACATCGTTACGCCTGGCTCACGGATCGAGAGGGGCAAGTCGGAGCACTCTTCTTCGAGCTGAGTCGTGTACCGAGGATCGCTCAGCAGTAATGAACTATCAAGCGTAACCAATAAATAACTATCATCTCCCGTGAATCCTGTCAGATAAGTTACATTTTTGAAATTGGTAACAAGCAGCGCATCGGCTTTGTTGCTCTTTATCAGCTTGCGTAGTTTTTGTTGTCTTTTCGCGTGTCGAGACATCGGCTTCCCTGTAATCGTGTAGGCCTAGAAAAACAGAGTAGGCATTATCGAACGATAAACCCCGATTAACCAGCCCCAGCAGCAAGAATAGCTGCGGATTCTACAAGGCAAAAGAGAATCTTCTATGCAAGGAATGCTGTTAGCAAAAGACCAAGCAGGTTAAATCTGGTTGCAAAAAAATTAGTCGATATAGCAATGCTTAACGTTGCCGCGATTTTACCCCAATCAAACAGCCCATTAGTAGCAGAATCGTGGCCGAGGGTTCGGGCACGGCGGTTGCGGCGACTAAGGCAGTGATAGCCGTGGCAGAAATGTTACCGCCAAGTGCCTCACGCATCAGCGAGAAGTCGTCAAGATTGGTGATTCCATCTTGGTTGAGATCACCTTTTTTCCAGGAATAAATATCGCCAACTGCTTGCTGATATCCCCAGTTTTCAACAAGTAGGGCCAAGTCGCCAGTGGCTTCGCCATTAACGATTTCTCCGGTAATCGAACCATCGAGATCGATGTCTCCGATTGTCGAGTAGGAGTTCGTGGCCAACAAACTCTGGATCTCAGCTTCATAGTGAGAGAGATCAGAGATACCGGTAAGATCGCCAAACCATGCGTCACCTGTCGAGTGTCCTCCGATGACATAAATTGCATGCATCAGTCCAGCAAGCACCCACTCGTCGCTCCCATTCTTCATAAAGACAGGACCACCCGAGTCGCCACCCGATGCTTGTGCTTCATCGGGCAACGAACCATCCGAAATCGGTGTGTTAAAAATGTTATGTCCACGGTCAAAACGCGTCAGGACACCAATCGTGTCGTTAGGTCCTGGATCACCGAACTCGACAAGTACGTTCAATCCTTCCCGTGTAATGCCACTTACGGAACTGGTCGAAGCAATCTTGTTGGTTCCCCAAGTCTTGACAAAACTACCTGAGCCAACAGTGTCAAAACCGTAATCGTTAGATCCAAAATCGATTTGACCATTGAAACCACTAGGGTTCAAAGACCTAGTATTACCAGCACCGATCATCAAAACTTCGGTGTTGAAAGAAGGAGTCGATGTTGAAATAGTAATATTTTTTACCAACGGGTCCTGGTCTTCTGGCGTTAGCCCCGTGTCTGGGTTCGTATTGATTCGAAACATCTGCAAGTCGGAAAACGTGGTCAAAGAAGTACCCGAAAAACTACCTGGGTTAGAAAGTGCAATTTTAGTTCCCGGTATCTCTTCATAGACTCCACTTGGTAACCGAACGCTACCCGTTCCCGCGTGTTTTGCGGAGATAACCCACTGATTTCCTAAGTAGATCGAGGAACGATTCGACGAGGTGTTATGCCAACCAGGATCATCTGCTGGTGCCGTATCGTTAATTACCTGAGGAGTTCCCTCGCCATTCCATGTTCTTACAACCAAGGCACTAGCACTTACTGGAAACAACAGCATCGCAAGTATTGCAAAAGTCGTGAAGTGATAGCTACAGGTTGAGTACAAACCTTGATTCGTATGTTGCTTTTTTTGCATCACTGTGCCCACAAGTTTCTGTTCCGAAGCGATTGGTAAATCCGCAGCTGCTGATTACTTCAAGTGCTAACCAAGCCCTACCCGCTGTCCTCGGTGAGAGAATTAGGGGCTTCACTCGCTAATGCATTATTCCCAAATAAAAATAGGGTCGAAAAGTTGGAGGTGCCTCTCCGTGTTCCATTCTAACCGTATTTTGCTAAATCCAGAAAGAGATTCGCTCACCGACAAGTTAAATATTCCGTACTTTGGTGCACCGAAGTGCTGTTAACCGCTTGATTCGTGCAGCTAGCATATCCGTAATTGCCTTGAATCAGCTAATATCGAAGCAAATGGTGCTTGATTAACGCCTAAAACAAACACGATTTACCTTAAGTAATTAATATGATTGGACTTACAGCTTCCAGTTAACGCTAAATCAGTCGCTACTAGCCGGCGTCGCCTTTTTCTATGAACCAAGCAATTCTTGCTAGCTTGCCAAAAAACTAGGTGATTTGGTGACCTGACTTTGCCGGTTGTGCCGATGTTAAGGGTGTCTATCTACCCATTTATGGGACGCCAGTCGAACGAAAAATCGACCTACCAACGCG
>CAYGQU010000140.1:0-2319 GCA_964352045.1 uncultured Planctomycetaceae bacterium | reverse complement strand
AACGCGTTAGCCCCTTATGAAGCCTGTCATGGCACGAACGACTTCAATCGCAAATTGGATCCTTAAACTACCGCTTTTGTGGGGTGGATTAGGTTGCTTGACCTTCTATGCCTGCTTGAAGTTGCCTTATGTGCAAAGTGAACTGCTTGATCGGTATTTCAATGGCCATATTGTTGAGCAAGTAGCAACCCTACTTTTCTGCACCGCTGCAGCATCGCTCATCATTCGGCTAGGTTCGTTGATGGGGCAGTTTAGCGTTCTCGACAACAATCTGCTTGGCAAAGCTCCCGTAGCAGGTCAGCCTGTTTCCGAAACGCCTGAGTTATTAGCAAAGCTTGACCGTGTACCAGCACTGTTGCAAAAAACTTATCTCGTCCAACGACTACGCGACGCGCTCAACTATGTGCAGGAATGCGACTCTGCCGACGGGCTTGAGGAGCAACTCGAACGACTGGAGGTTGCCGATCAAGATCGGATGTCGACCGGCTACGCCTTGCCCAAGCTCGTTCGCTCAACATTACCAATCATTGGGATGCTTGGAACCGTCATTGGTATCACGATGGCGATTGGTCAGCTTTCACCAGACCAGCTTGAGCAATCGTTAACTTCCGTGATGGGTGCCCTATCGATCGCCTTCGATACGACAGCACAGGCAATGTCCTTGATGCTTGTTCTTTGGTTTGCCATGTTTACTGTCGAGCAAGTCGAACAACGATTACTCGATCGGGTGAATCAAATCACTAGTCGTATGTTAGTCGGACGTTTTCAACAATTTGGTGCTTCGACTGATCCCAATGTCGCTTCGATCCGTCGCATGACCGAACAAGTGGTGACTGCCGTCGAGCAACTAGCAGCCAAGCAGGCTGACACTTGGCAAACCGTGATAGAAGCGACGCATACACGTTGGCAACAAGCAACAAACACAGCTACCGAAACTCTTAGCGATTCGCTGAGCAAGGCTTTGAATGAAAACCTCGACCTTCATGCCCAAGGCCTCACGCAGGGTGCTGAGCAACAAATCGAACGCTTGGCCGACTCGATAACCGAGCAAACCAAAGCGCTAGGCACGTCGTTCGAGCGTCAGCTTTCTATGCTTTCGCAAATCGAAAAGAGCCAACTGGTACGGATCGAGAAGAACAGCACGGAGCAAACCGATCGCCTGATTCATGGCACCGACTCGCTCATAAAGAACCTAGGTGATGGCCTCGAACGAATGGCAGAATTACTTGTCGAGGCACTGCACCGCCACGGGGAAACCCTCACCAGTGCCGAAGAATCGCTTGCCAGTGAGAATCGTCGCCATCTAAGCGAAGTTGAAGCAGCTCTGGGTGAGTCGATGGTGCTTTCGGCTGATCGTCAAGAGAAACTTGTCCGTCAAAGCGAGAACGTTTTGCGTGAAATGCAAGAGACGATCGTCTCGGCAGCCAATTCGGCCGTTGATCAACAACAGCAACTGGTCAAGCAAGGCGATATTCTGCTTCGCGTGGTGGAAACAACAAATCAAGTACAACAGCTTGAGGACACGCTAAGCCGCAACCTATCGGCATTGGGTCGTACTCACAATCTGGAAGAGACCCTACTCAGCCTCTCGGCAGCAATCCAACTATTGAGTGCTCGCGCTGGAAATGAAGCGAACACCGATAAGCGTTCCCTTAACAGCAAGACCAACAAGGCGGCATGAGACGTTCAGCCCGTGGCGAACAATCATCGGCTTTCTCGCTTTTCCCGTTTCTTGCCGTGCTACTTTGCACCATGGGAGCGTTGGTGGTGTTGCTCGTTGCCATGGCGAATGTCTCGCGTGACAAAGCAAAAAGAGAAGCGGCTATTGCCGAACAAGAGCAACGAGCCACCGCTTCGCCTGATGCAAAAGTCGCACGAGCACGGCTCGATCAAGCTCGGCAGTATGAAAAAGCTTATACCAAAAAACATGAGCAAGTTAAGCAACGTTTAGCAGCCGAACAGCAGCGAATTTCGGGCATTGAAGACCACATCCGTCGCATGCGTGGTGAGGTCGAATCTCTCAAAGCCGAAGCGCTTGAGATTATCGCTCTGGAAGAAACGCACGTCGATGACCACGAGGTAGCTAAACGAGAACTCGAACGCTTGAATGAATTCATTGAATCGTTAAGCGAAGAGAATGCCGAACTTGCCCAACTCACTGCCGAACGCCAACGTCGCTATGCGATTGTTCCACTGCGGGAAGGGACCGACGGAACTCGCAGGCCAGCCATTTACTTTGAATGCCGTGAAGAGGGCGTAACGCTCCAGCCCGAGGGCATTGAGTTTTCTCGCGCCGACTTCGCACCACCTGCTCATGTA
>CAYGQU010000139.1:0-7222 GCA_964352045.1 uncultured Planctomycetaceae bacterium | reverse complement strand
GCCATTGAAAGAAACATCTATAGACATCCTCAGGTGAACGTTTTGGTGGAAGAGCAAGCGACTTATTCGGTAACGATTTTAGGATCGGTTGCCGAACCAGGTGTGCATGAAGTCTCGCGATCGAATTGTGACATCATTTCGGCCATCGCCAGCGCTGGTGGGTTTAATGATGAAGCCGGAACCGTTGTGGAAGTGCTCCGTTATGGAAATACGAACTACGCAGCCAATGTCCCCACGCTTGCCGACGAATCTAATTTTACGACGATTAAGGCGGGAGTTCAGCAAGCTTCGTTTGCTCCTCCTCCTGTTTCAGGTCCTGTGACGACAGAAACAATTGACTTGGCCGACATGGCTTCAAAATCAGCAACGCCACAAAGTCTTGGCGACCGAGATGTTATTATCGTTAGGCCACGCGAGAAGAAAGTGGTTCATGTTTCAGGCTTAGTAAAAAACCCCGATCAGTTTGAGCTAACTCAAGATCACGATCTGCGAGTACTTGATGCCATTGCCATGGCAGGAGGCACGACGACTCAGGTTGCGGATAAGGTAATCGTAATCCGTCAGCCGATGGGAATGCCTACTCCAATCGTTGCGGAAATTAGCTTAACGGAGGCTAAGAGGAACGGCGCCGAAAATCTTATCCTACAACCAGGCGACTTGGTGAGTGTCGAAACGACGGTTTCGACCGTTGTCGTTGGTACGTTCAAGGACTTGTTTCGTATTACGATGGGCGTAGGTGGTAATTTATCACTGTTCTAAATTAGTTTGTTATTTTTGATTTCGCTCTTCGTCATAATTTTTCTACTTCTTAATAAATTAACCTAGTATTAGCTGATGGAATCCACACAACAACACGAAGAAGGATTCTTTGAAACGGAGCAGAGTGGTTCGCAAGAAGCGCTGCAAACTGTTCTTGGATTGTTTCACATAGCCCAATATCGACAGAATACGATTCTTTGGATTTTGTCAGCAACGCTTTTGTGTGGAGCGGCTTACTACGCGGTTGCGACTCGGTACTATCGTTCGAATGCCAAGCTGATGGTGATCGAACAGTCGGGTGATGAGTTCTCAAAAATGGGAGAGCAAGCTGGCGCTGACAATTTAATGGCAACGCAAAAGGAGTTAGTTCGAAGCCCTGTGGTAGTGCGACGTGCCATTGATTCCTTACCGCCTGAACATCGGGTCGATCTTCTTGAAGTGCCACCACATAAATGGGTTGATAACATCTCAAGACGGCTAACTTCTTCGACCACACGAAAGACGAATTTCGTTTCGGTCGGATACGAGTCACGTGACCCCGAAGCAGCGGCAGGCGTTGTTCGTGCGGTTATTGATTCATATTTATCGTTCGTTGAAGAAACGCACCGTGGTACCGCTGCCGATGTGCTCGACGTGCTAACGACCGAACGCGATCAACTCGCAAGTGACTTAGAAAACAAACAGCATGTTTTACAACAATCGCGTGAACGTGTCGGGCACCTCTCGCTTCCTGATCGTGAGGATGTGATTGATCCGATCATAGCCCGTGCGATTCGAATTAATGATTCACTGCTTGAGGCACAGCAAGTACGTCTTGATTTGCAAGCTTCGATGATAACGTTGCAGGGTGCGATAGCTCGTAACGAAGATTTGCGACAGCATATTGCCTTGGTTCAAGAGACGATTGGCGAAAAGGTTATGCTTGCAGCGATGGGAATGGCGGATAACGATATGTCGGTACTAGCCGATCAGCAAACCGCACTATTAGAAATCGAGAGCGAACTAGCAAAATTGGCTCCCTTCTATGCTGCCGAGCATCCGACAATCAAATCGCTTAAGCAACAGGCGGCTATCAAGCGACAATACCTTGCTGAGTATCACAATCTTAATGCGCGACCTGACTCGGCAGGCAATCAAGATCTTGCCACAATGTTGACTAGTATGCTCCAGCAAGCGCTTGATCAAGCGTATGAACGAGAACGACAGCTTGAGAGTTCATTTCAGTTAGCACGTGCCGAGGCATCACGACAAAGCGGACAGCTTGTCGGCCTAGAAATGCTCCAACGAGAAGTCAATCGGCTTGAGAAACTTCACGATGTGCTATTTGATAAGATTGCTACAGTTGATATCCATCAGGTACAAGCACCGATTCGGGCAACCATCGTCGAGGAGCCTTTGCCTAATCTCGAAGCCTCTTCACCAAAGCTGCGCACGATACTCGTAGGATCAATCCTAAGCGGACTGATGCTAGGATTTGGAGTTGCTTACATACAAGACTTGCTTGACGATCGTTTCGGTTCCCCAGAAGAGATTACGCTTCAACTTGGAGTTCGCGTGCTTGCGTTGGTTCGCCAACTACAAGCGCTGCCCGGCAAGGGGTTGGAAACGGTACAGATGGTCGCAAATCCTCAGGCTGTCGATTCCGAGGCATTTCGTACACTTCGTACCTCCATTGCACTTAGTACCGAAGTCTCTGAAAGATTAGTGATTTCTAGTTCCGAACCGGGTGATGGTAAGACAACCATCTCAGCGAATTTGGCCGCGTCGTACGCTCTATCGGGTAAGCGGACTCTAGTGATTGACGCCGACCTACGCAAACCGGGCATGACCACTCTACTTGATCTTAAAGGTCATGCGGGCGTAACTGACGTGCTTTCGGCACGTGAAGAGATCGGCACGGTGGCTGAAAGCTGTCTGCATCATACAAGCCTAGAAAATCTCGATGTTATACCTGCTGGTCCGCGGCGTCCTGACCCGGCTGAATTGCTGCTTGGGCCTAATTTTGCGGAATTACTTGCCTGGGCCGATGCTCATTACGACCAGGTACTGGTTGACTGCCCGCCCACCTTGGCCGTTAGCGACGCGCAAATTATTGGCAGACTAGTGGACGGCGTCGTACTGGTCGTTACACCTGAAAAGAACCATCGTCGCTTGGTCGCTCGCGCTTGCCACAATTTTCAATCGGCTGGAATTCCACTCATTGGAATTGTTGCTAACCGCATTACTCAGCAATCACACGGCTATGGCTACGGGTACGGATATGGCTATGGCCATGAAGAAACCGATGCCGATCTATCCCCCGAAACATCAACCAACGATCTCAACGAAAACATGCCACGCGCGGCAGCCTAGTTTTTTCTCACTTCGTCCCTTGTATGCTCATGCTTGGTAAAGGTTTTCAAACAGTTAGTCGATCAGATCGCATGACGCGATTCGCTGACTTCTGCGCGAAGCTAGGAGACGCGGGGATTGCCGCAACCTTTTTATTAGCACCCTTGTTTCTTGGGGGCCGCCACGGCTTGGGGGTGTTGGTTTATGCCATTACAGTCACGATCGGGGCAATTGGTGTCTTCGGCGCAGCAACGCTAAGGCAAAAACTATCGAAGATAGCCCCTTCGATAAAGTGGCTACTCTTCGCAGCCATTGGTGTTGGTCTCTTACAGCTTGTTCCATTGTCTCCCAGTTGGTTAGCTTGGCTTTCGCCTGATTTTGCGGCCAGATTACATTTCACCGGCAACGAATGGCTTCCTCTTACAGCCATGCCACATACAACACGTGGCGGCGTAGCACTACTAATCATACACGCGTTGCTTTTGCTGACACTACATGAACGAATTCGATCACACGAAGATCTAAAGCAATTATTGCAACTGCTTTCGCTCGCCGTAGTCGGCATGCTGTTCATTGGTCTTTTGCAGTATGCAAGTCCAAACGGCAAGATGCTTTGGTTCTATTCGCATCCCCACGCTGATTTTGGGCGTGTCATGCAAGGAACATTTAGTAATAAAAACCATGTGGCACATTTCTTGGTGTTAGGTCTTGGCCCTTTATGTTGGTTAGCTCATTGGTTGCATTCGGCCGAACCTAATGCCCATCTTTCACGACAGAAAACAACGATTAGCTGGCTGATGCTAACCCTTGGTGCGATTCTTTTGCTTGTAATTGCTATTCTTGCAACCCGTTCACGTGGGGGAGCGGCCGTACTTGCAGCTACCTCAGTAGCCATTACCTTTTGTTACTGGCGTATGGGAACACTCCAAGCAAAGCATGTCTTAGTGCTATCTCTTTTGTTAGTGATTGCAATTGGCGGGGTCTCTTTTTTTGGTTATGAGCATGTTAGTAGTCGGTTGGACGATTTGGTATCGGGCGATCTCGAAGAACTCGATTCAAGCGGCGCGAGACGAGCAATCTGGGGAGCCAATCTTAATGCCTTCTCAGCAAGTCCTTGGTTTGGTTATGGATTAGGAAGCCACCGTGAGGTGTATCCTCTCTTCCTAGAAGAGTCATTTCCCGTCGAATTTACGCATGCTGAATCAAGCTACCTACAAATTGCCAGTGAATCGGGGTTGGCGGGTCTATTGCTTCTTGGGTTTGCGATCCTAATTATTGTTCAAGCTATCTATCGCGGATTCCATAATCTGAAGAATCCAAATGATTTTGCGATTCTGGCCGCGATTATTGCCGGACTAATTGCTAGCTTCTTGCACGCGACTGTTGACTTTGTCTGGTACATTCCTAGCCTGATGGCGGTGACGATCGCACTGAGCGTTGCCGCAATTCGATTCAGTCATTTTCCATCGAGTAACGAATCGAGTGTCGCGCGACCCACGAGCCGAAAAGAGTTTGCAATTCCTACGGTGGTCCGACTCACTACGATGATGCTGGCAATTGCTTGGTCCCTTACCGTCTTGAGTGGCACTGGTCGGGCTGCCCTGAAGTGGGACTCTTACCTGCATTGTTCTAATTCATTGCGAGATCTATCCAGGCAGGCAATAGTGGGCGAAGAAGACGTTACCGACCAGTACCTACAAGAAACACTAATTCAAAATACGATTCGCTCGACAGAGTTGTTGGAACAAATCATCGAACTCGATCCTACGGATGGAAGAGCCCACCTTCGGCTGGCAGGGCGTTATCTACAACAATTTGAACTTGAAATGGCCTATGCCGACAATCGGATGCCTATCGAATACATTCGCGATGCTGCCCTGGCTGGCGGGTTTCAAAGCCATGATGCGATGATCGCGTGGTTTGAGCAAGTGTATGGCGAACGGGCTGAGCTTCTTAAAAAAGCGCATCGACATGCTCGCCAAGCAATCAAGTTGTGCCCCTTAGAAGGTACCGGTTATCTCTATTTAGCGACTTTGTCGTTTCTCGATTCACAACCAACCGATGCGCTACAGTGGGTGGAACAAGCCTTAGCAGTTCGTCCTTATGATGGCGAAGTTTTGTTCGAGGCTGGCCGTCAGTATCAGTTGGTTGATGATTGGGATCAAGCGATGTTCTATTGGCGAAACGCGCTCCAGCGCCCAGGAAGCCATCAACTCAAACTGACGGCGATGTTAGCCCCACTTCTGCCGGCCCAATTATTTGTCGAACAGCTGGTTCCCAACCAGAAGGTGATTGATGTCGCAGTAAAGCAATATCGCCTGCATGGCGACAAAGAAGACATGATTGCATTGGCAAACTATGCACGCCAAACAATCGAACAGAGTGACTCCGACGAAAAGCCAAGTCGAGTTGCCAACCGTTGGCGACAACTAAGCAGCATCGAACGATCACTTGACCGAAACGAAGAAGCAATTGCTGCGGCACAAAAAGCTTTTGATCTCGACCCTTATGGTTTTTACGTTCGGCTTGAAATGGCTTGGGCCCTCTACAAGGGAGAAGAATTCGTTGCTGCCGATCCCCACATTCGATGGTGTCTGGCCCGTCGCCCTGATATTCGCTACCTAAAAAATTGGCTTGTCGAATCGGCAAAACGACGAACCAAAGTGGATCAGAATCGACGACAACGTCTTTACACACTACGAGAAACGCCTTCGTCATTGATGGTAAATACAACAAATACCGATCAAAGACAATCAATCTCAACGCATGCAAGTAGCCATCAAATTGGCCAATCACCTCGACCAAATCATGAGGTGATCAAATGAATCAGCTTCGCTATTTGCTAAACGCCGTTACGTTGGTCATTATTGCCGCCGCTTCATTTGCAATGGCCTACACCCTTCGATTCGGTGGAGAAGTTCCTGCCGAGCGATGGACGCATTTACTCGGTGCTTGCGGATGTGCAACGATTGTGAAATTGATTTCCTTTTCTTGGCATCGCCTTGATCGTGGAATGAACCGTTACATCGGTTTTCATGATCTCATTACACTTGCCAAGGCGACGACTTGGAGCACCTTAGGACTCACGCTACTCGATGCTTTGGTCTTACCCAACGAATCAATACCGCGCGGTGTGATTCTAATTGATTGGGGAACTACTCTCGTGGCGGTCGGCTTGTTTCGTTCGGCCCCACGTATTTGGAGAGACTTCCGATCACATTTAGATTTTTCTCGAGACCGTCAAAGGGTCTTGATTGTGGGGGCTGGCCACGAAGGTGAGACCCTTCTGCGCTGGCTTTCTTGTACCAATGAACGTCCCTGTAAAGCTGTTGGTTTTATCGAATCGAACCGAGATCATATTGGTCAACGTGTCGGAGGAGTTCCTATCGTAGGTGCCATCGAAGACCTTTCATCGATCATTGCAATGCAGGCAATTGATGAGGTCCTTGTCACCGGTGACCTGAATGGTAAAACAGTCCGCGAAGTGCTTACCGAATCTCAAAAGCTCGTTACGCCGGTTAGGGTTTTGCCAACTTACAACCAGTTGCTACGTGGCAGCGTATCAGTACAGCCTCGTGAAGTCGCCATTGAAGATCTCTTGCGAAGAGATGCGGTTGAGCTTGACGACCAAGCGATAGATAATTGGCTTACCGGAAAAGTGGTACTTGTCACGGGAAGCGCGGGCAGTATTGGCTCGGAAATTTGCCGTCAGCTCTTGAAGTACCCCGTCAAATCACTCGTTGCGCTAGATCGTTCAGAAACAGGCCAGTTTTTTCTCGAAAGAGAGTTGGCCGCGCTGGGTCCAGGTAAAGTTGATGTGGTGCTGGCCGATGCCAACGAAGTTGACCGTCTTGAAATGGTCTTTCACCAAACTCAACCCGACATCGTTTTTCATGCGGCTGCTTACAAGCATGTACCGCTTATGGAAAAGCATCCGGGCGAAGCGATCAAGAATATCACCTTCGCAACAAAAAATCTTGCTGACGTAGCTGAAAAATTTGGCGTAAAAAGTTTCGTCATGGTATCGACTGACAAAGCGGTCAATCCAACGAGTGTGATGGGATCGTGCAAACAACTTGAAGAACGCTATGTTCAAGCAACAGAGATTCGCGACTTGGCAAAGGTCTTTATT
>CAYGQU010000138.1:0-7227 GCA_964352045.1 uncultured Planctomycetaceae bacterium | reverse complement strand
ACGATAAGATCGGACTGATTCGTACCAATTGTTGTTTCACGGCCAAAGACCCGCAGGCTACTGTGATGATAGGTTTCGTCACCATTCAAAACACGAATGGTTTGCCAATGGTCACCTTCACGGCGAACTTCGTGAACCTGTCCGATATAACCTGTGACCGATTCATCTCGTGAATGAAATTCTAGGCGTAAGTTAACGCCAGCGACAAGAAATTCATCTTCATCCTCTTGAATTATAAGGCCGTAAGAGGGCTCAGAGGGATTTTGGTAATAGACGGTGACGTTATATTTACCCATGAGAAATTGCTCAGAGGTTTCCTCGCCTTCTTTCAAAATACCTCGCATGTTGCCAGTTCCTTGGTGGGCAACTATCGTGTCATGCAGTTCTTGAAGAACGCCATACGCTTCTTGGTAAGCGGGGTCTTCATAACCTCGTCTCTCAATGGCAAATGGTGAGTAGCAGAGCGCATCGTGCTCGGCAAATGCATAAAACGCACGACCTGCTTCGACGGTCGATTCGGGAATCAATAGCGGGTTGTCGTCTCGGACATATTCTTTACAAATCTCTTTGAAGTTTGGCAGATAGATATCAGGACAAAGAGTAAATATTGAAGGGGCTGCTGCTTTGTAAATGTCCATGACCCGAGCGACGGGACCTCCGTTGGGATAAACTCCCGGCAAGTCATCTGGTTTTTGCACTATCCAGGCGTTCACAAACTGGGGAAGCGGATATTGCTGCTGTCCTGCTTTGGCTACTTCTTCAATAAAGCTTGCCATCTGCCAAGCGAGTAAGAATTCGCGAGCTTGGGGTGTATCGCCAAACAGCGTGGTCCAATTGCCGGAGGTCAATCGCCCTTGGGCAGACCAAATACTATCGACAGCGGGGGTGAGTCGATGCTGGTTTTCTTGCAGGTAATTGACAAGTAGCAAAGGGACTTCACTTGACAGTGCTTCGAGAGCAGCGGGGCAATAATCCATGTCTTGGAGAATACCCACTTCGTTTTCGGGCTGCATCATAATAACCGTGCGGTACTTATCGACTTGCTTGATACGTCGCATTAGAGCTGCAAAGGCATTGGCATCGGCTTGGCGAGTCGCGTTGCAGAAGGGGGAAAGCGTTTCGATCCGCAAACCTTCTTTTGTCAAAACCCTAGCGAATCGGTTGGTATCTCGCTTTACCCATAAAGGAGCATAAGAAGACTGACCATTCTTCCAAGTTGCAAACCAAATGACGACAAGCTTTAGATCGTTGGCGGCTGCTTCTTCGATCATACCGTCGATTAATGTGTAATCGAATTTGCCTTCTTCAGGCTCAAACTGTTCCCAAGCAATGGGGGCAAGAACCGTGTTCAGATGCATTGCCCTAAGGCGTTGCATTAAGGGTTTCATGTACTCAATAGTCGATGCATTCGAGTTGTGTAGCTCGCCTGCAATCATTACGAAGGGCTTGCCATCAACAATCAATTTTGTGCCCTTCGGACTTTTTTCTAAATGAGGGAACGTCTCGCTCGCATTGATTTGTCCGCTTGAAAGGCAGAAGAACAATGTCGGAAAGAAGAATAGCAAAGGGAATAATTTATTTTGAATCATTATATTAGATTGTGAATATAAGTTAGTCAGTGTTGCTTGTTTGAACACTCGTTGCATGTCTATCGGAGCGTGCCTAATGAATCGCGAATCAACCAGTGCAATCGCCCCCGTCTATAATTTCTCATCTATAACGGGCGTGGGGATTAGAAGTTGATGTTGAATAGGAAATATGTTGGTGGTAGATGTAAAGAATTGCTAGCTTCTTTGTTATCTGCGTCTTCCTAAGAATACCGTTTCGATAATGACGATATCACAGAGCCGATAGGCCAATGCAGCAGAGCCGATAGGCCAATGCAGCTCGGTAGAGACTTACAAGACAGAACCACGCTTGAGCACGCCACCCCTGCGCGCTCAAGGTGGTTGTGTACAGAACACCTCTGATCGAAAGTTAGTTAAATACAATTAGAGCGTCGAAGCCAAGCGAAAGAGACCGTTGCGATGAGCATCAAGGCCGTAGCAGGTTCAGGGACCGAGGTGCTAGTCGCCGTGGCTGAAGACGCCGATGAGCCATAGTTATCACGCCAGAGAGCGTAGTCCGTTTCATCAACGGTTCCACCATTTCCATTGCCTGAGAGCACCGAGCCATCTTCGGCGGCCCCTTCATTGTCACGCCAAACCGTGTAGTCGGCGGCATCGACCATTCCGTCATCATTAAAATCACCAAGCAGTCCGGTAACGGTAGCCGAGCTGACTTCGTACTCAAGGTTAAAGCCTTCGACATTGAAGAATCCGTCACCGCCCGATGTTGGAGTAAGCACTTCTATAAGCACGTTATAATCAATGTTACTAATCTGATCCAAAGGAATTCCGTTACCACCTGCAAAAGGATCTCCTAAGAACCCACCAGTTTCCCAAGTAAAATTGAATCCTAGTTGGGCAATCGTATTTTGAAATGCAGTTGCCCTATCGAGCTTTTGAGTTGTGGCTCGATAAAATCCAGCGGGAGTATCAATCGTAAACTCGATAAAATAATTGTATTCGCCATCTAGCGGTACGGTGCCATAGTGACCTACCCTCCAAGGGTCATGAAATGTTAACCCAGTTAATTTAGTTGTGCTGGGGTCGTATCCTTCAAGTGAAGTAACATTTGTTTGCGTAGTAAGATCAATAGCGGAAGCTTCAGCTGCATAAAATCCTGGTTGATTGTTCGCGCTGGTAATAAACAAAGCCGCACCTGAAAATACGTTTGGCTCAAAGAACCACGGGTCGTTGAAAGACCAATGTACCCCTTCCGGAGGGTCGAGAGGGTCTCCACTTGTGGTGTCATCTAGCCATGGGTTAAGGGTTAGAAATCCATCAGTCACTGTGTCAGCTATAAGGAGACTTCCAGAGGGGAACGTTAATGCAATAGCAATAATATAAGGATTGTAGAAAAATGAACGTATCATAGTTGTCTCCTTGGAAAAGTATTTGTCTTGTTCGGTATGTGAATTGATGTGCTGCTGTACTCCAAGGATAATCTTGGCCAGATGCATCGACTCATTTGCATTCTTAAGTCATGCCCACCAAGCCCCTCTGAGAAAGGTCCTTCAATCTCAGAGAGGGCAATGGCAAAGAGCATCAACTGAGAGCTATTTCCTTACCCTCACGGTGTATAGACTTAATAGACTCATCGCACTGGCAATGAATAAGCTTGAAGGTTCAGGTACCGGTGTCGAAGTGACTTCGTATTCTAGATTGAAACCTTCAACTAGAAAAAAACCATCTCCTCCAGTGGTGGGATTGATTACTTCAACAAAAACGTTGTAATCGATGTTTAGAATTTGATCTAAAGCGATTCCACCACCACCCGCGAAGGGGTCTCCAAGGAAGCCTCCACCTTGCCAGGTGAAATTGAAGCCAAGTTGGCTAGCAGAATTTTGAAAAGCGGTCGATCTATCGAGCTTTTGAGTTGCAGCACGGTAAAAACCACTGGGTGTATCAATCGTAAACTCAATGAAATAGTTGTAATCGCCATCGCTAGGAACGGTGCCAAAATGGGCTACACGCCAAGGATCATGAAAGATCAGATCGGTAAGCTTACTTGTGCTGGGGCTATAGCCATCAAGTGAAGTTACATTCGGCTGGGATGTGAGATCTATTGATGAAGCTTCTGCAGCATAAAATCCAGGTTGGTTGGAAGAGCCTGTTACAAAAAGGGCTGCTCCTGACGCAACATTTTGTTCTAACTGCCATGGAGAATTAAAACTCCAATCTTCGCCAGTTGGAGGAGGTCCTCCATTGTCTAGCCAAGGGTTTAGCGTTAAAAAACCAGTTGCTATAGTCGTTGCAGATGAATTCGTACTTAAACTTAATGCAGCGCTAAACAGCAAAGTATAAGTTGCTAATCGTCTAAGAATAGGAGTTCTCATTAGGTCGTAACCTCATGGTGTGGTGTTAAATAAGTAAAGAGAAAAGTAGCTGCAACATTTAACATACCGGGCCCTGGCATTGTTATCCGTTGGTAGAAAGATTGATGATTGCTTTTCCTACATCGGTCTGTCCTTCGGGACGCACTTCAACGCCAAAAGATTTCTTAAGTGCGATGCTGTTAATGTCTGCACTATTTTGCGATACAGTAGCGTTATACAAGCCGCAATGAACGACGTAAGCGTTAGGTGATGGCCGGTGTTCTTTGGCTACCGACAGTGATACCAATCCACTTTCGTCGGTAACCCCTTCAGCGGGTAAAACACCTGGTAAAAGGAAATCCGCAGGTTCTAGAGTGACTACCGCGCCGCTTAAAGGTTTGCCATCAACTAATACGCGTAGCTTCCATCGAACCATTGATACTTTATTTGATTGCATCTGACGTAAGTAGCTTTCTAGTTCATCTTGTGCAATCGAGCCGTTGTTCTCAGTGTCAATGCTTTGAATTGCAGCAAGAAGAGCGGGGCAGCTTTTGATCTCAGACGCAACTAGTTCTCGATCTCCATCACGATCTAGTTTTTCTATCGCTAGACGGGCAGCATTAGCGTAATTAATTTTTGCTAAAGGAACTCTAGCTGGCTTGCCACTGCAACCAGTCGAAACTAGGAGAGTGAAAACAATCAAGTATTTTGTGTAAGGCATAATATTAAATAATTATTGTTATTACTTAGGTTGCGGTTAGTTGAGAGAAACAACCTGACCATCTTCTCTGTTTCCGAGATTGCGATGCACAACCGTATCGATTGAATAGGGAATGGCATGCACTGAGCCATCGCACATTAGCATCATGACAACACTAGGATGCGAACCACCAAATCCTGTCAAAGTTAGTCCAGGGGTATCAGCGACCGGAGGATCTATACAAGAACGATGATTGTCGTTGTTAAATCCGGAAGCCCAGTTTTCATTGTCAGCAAAATCAATACCGGTTTCATAATCATCGGGGTTTAGATACTTCTCACCACCAAAGTAGGTCTTGGAAGTACCATCGGTTAATTGTGAAAATCGCACTTCACTTTCGAGATAGCAAACTCCATTGAAATATTCTTCTACAGATTTGGGATGGTATCCATTCGGATGATCTGGCATTTGCGATGGAAAAGGACGATCAAGGTCCTCAAGCCCACTGATAAAGGTGTCGCCCCAATTGGCGGCATAATCACTTCGAGCGGCAAGGAAATTTACGGAAGGTAAAGCGTTGTAAGCAATACGAGGACCGCTACTTGGTTTGGGAAATAGAACCGGTGACCGTCTTGATGGGCAGTTAAACAAGCCGACGGGTGACTCGGATAAGGTGCGAGAAGCTTCCAGTTGCTGTGTTGTTAACGTATTCGGATCTCCATCAGCCGGCAGATCGTAGAGTGCCTGCTCTTCGACATAGGGCAAGATGTTAAAGAGCCAACCACCCGGTTGCGACTCACCAAATCCACGATCAGGGTCGCCAAGCCAAAAGTGTCCCCATCCACCAGTCGGCAAATGGTTGTGAGTTGATTCATGAAGCAAGACCGCTAACCCAAGTTGTTTGAGTTGGTTCGTGCAAGCGCTTCGTCTTGCCGATTCGCGCGCCGCTTGAACAGCAGGCAGAAGCATCGCAACAAGGATGCCAATAATAGCAATGACGACGAGCAATTCCACGAGGGTAAAAGCAAGTTCCCGTCGTTGAGTCTTTGATCGACTACATTGGACATCCTGCATTTGATTCACGCCATCTACCGAAGGGTAGCGATTGTTTGATTTTGGGTTTGTCATAGGAAATAAGTTTAGTTTTTATTAGATAAATTTAAGTCGCTAAATGTAAAATGATTTGTTGATTTTTTAATAAGTCATTCATTGAAGTGCTAATTATTATTTTTCGTTACACCTACAAATTCTTGCCGCATCATAATGCCGCTAAGTCCGTAGAGTTTTTAGCTGTCATATAAACTTGCCTAATTTCTTTAGCGGTTAAGCAACGGTCAAAAACTACCAGTTCATCTATCGCACCGCGGAGAGGACCTGTGTGATTTTTCTTTTCGCCGTCACGTCCCGATCCCGATCCTAAAAGCAGACGGTGGCAATCCGCGATCATTGCGCCAGACATTGCCATCGTGACAGCTGCTTGCTTGCCATTGAGATACAAGTTTAAGTTGCGTGCATTACCACCAGTCAGGGCAACTTGATGCCAAACGCCACGTTCTAGTCGGACGTCTGACCTTTGTACGACCGCTTCTAACTTCGATGAACGACTGTTCCTAGCTAGGTAACAGCAATGCTCTAGACGATCCTCTTCCGAAAGTCTTAACTGTAAACTGAGTTGGGCATCAGGTCCCAAGTTATCTGTGAGCGCAACAATCCCTTGTGGTCCTTCTTCATCAATACGAACCCAGAGCAAAATGCTATAAGCACCTGTCTCGTAAATGGAATCCATTGCGTTCCTTATTTCGGCGACTGACTCAACTCCTACAAATCGCAAATACCCATCACGCATCATCGGAGACATAACGGGCCCACCGTTCGAGATGTAGACTCCTCCTCTAATGTTGGCATGATGCTGATCTTGGTTTATTTCGTCACACAACGAGCGTCGGTAATTGCTTGATGAAAAGCGATGGTAGTATAGCGGGCCAAGCTCTTTCACTTGGGAAATGTAAGAATCTCCATCAAGTGACTTCTTAAAAGTAATATCCGAGCGTTTGAATCTTTCAGGCGAACTAAGTCCTTTGTTCACGCTAGCCACAATCGACATCCCTGCTTTTAGCATGAATGATTGATCATCTTTAGCTGCTTCCACCAGTCCCTTATAAACATACGATTTTGTAAGGCCATCGGATCTCGCGATAACACCAAACTCGGTGCCGTGATCAATGAGCGAAGTCTCTTTCGTTTCGACCGTAAACCCATGGCCTGTAGGAGGAACCTTTGCATAGAGCTTTCCTTTATCAAGCAAGACTTGATTTAGACCTTGTACCGTCAGCGAAGCGGGACCTTCCAGTACAAATTCAGCTCCGGTTGGCATCTTAATCGCAAGAAGGCCCGAATCGAATTGAAGTGGTAAGCCAATATCAATCAACGCGCCCTCCGCAATCAACTCCGCAGGAGCTCCCATTACATCGGTTGAATCAATCACCTTGGCGATTAACGGTTCCGATGCTGGCCAAAAATTGATCGCGGCTATTCCTCCCGTGGCTAACAATAAAATTGCTGCTAATGATAGTACAAAATTATAAAACGTTGACGAGCGATCTTTCTG
>CAYGQU010000137.1:0-7229 GCA_964352045.1 uncultured Planctomycetaceae bacterium | reverse complement strand
GATTTACACGCAAGATCGAGCCGTGGGGAAACCCCTTTCCACTACTTCCCGCCGCGGTCGTGGATATATTTTGAGCTAAATTGTTTGGATCCCCCACACCACCTCCATCGCCGAGAGCGATGTAGAGATTTCCGTAGTCAGAATCTGCTATACCCGCATTGGGGTTAAAGCCGATCGAGCCAATGTTGTGGTCGAACTCGGGCTGACCAATGCGTATCAATTCTCGATAGCTCGATGTGTTAACCGTACCATTCGCATTGACCGTCCATTCGCCGACAACTGAATCGTGATCAAGGCCGGGTGGCGAATTAAAAAATTTCGGATTGGAAGTCGTCCCCGCAAAAGCATTTCTGCTATGTGACGTATAGAATTTACGAAAACCATCGGTTCCGGGTGAGTTGAAGTTCGGATGAAACGCTAGTCCACGCACACCGGTTTGAAATCCACTATTAAAATCTGGCACTGCCGAAGAAAGATTCAAAAAGAGCGACGAACTTGGGTTCGTAGCAGTTGGATCAAACGAGTAGATGCTGCCACGTTGATCAATCACATAAGCCAAACCAGGAGCACCTCCCGCGACAAGTTGCTCGAGCCGTGGCGCTTGACCCGCACTGTTTGGAATCGTGATGACATCTTCCAACTCAATCGACCAGTTCGTCATGGGTAGGGTAGCGTTGATCGGATTACCCGACGGCAAAGCGGCATCAGCTTGCTGCGTTAAGATACTAAGCAGAAGAAAACAGGCGAAAAAGCAACATTTAACTAAGGTGCTCATGAGTAACTCAAAAAGGATTGCAGTAGGAAGAGTCTGAAGGAATGGAACTTATGATCTTCGGCACGACATTGATGTTGTTACGCTGATTATCAATAGAGCGATTGTTTGTGCTTCGGGTACGGATTGCGAAACGGATCCGCTTTCCGATACTTCTCCATAGTGGTTTACCCACAGGTCGTAGTCCACGGCAAAGTAATTGGAGCCTAGTCCATCTCGCCAGACAGTGTAATCAGCTGCATCGACCTTGCCGTCTTCATTGAAATCACCAGGATACCCCATGGCGACGGTAACGAATTGTTCGCCAGCAATGTTTGCAAGATTAATTCCACTGATATTGCTGCCGAGATTCCCTTGCAGCACGCCGATGCCAGAAAATTGGTTTGAGAGGTGGCTGTATTGGCTGTTGCCAATGAATGCGGTGATGCGGATATCGTCGGTAGGATTGCCAAGTACTGAAAGTGGAATCGAAAATTCAATCCCTGTTGTTACACTTGCAGGATTACCACTTGTCATACCGGTTCCGAAATTGACACCTTGGGTATTACTGTTGTCGATTGCCATTCGGAAATCGATGCTGTTTAATAAGTTTCGCTGTTCGGCAAACAGATGGGCAGCAGGTGTACAACCTAAATCATTAGGGCTAGAGCATGCATTGTTGGCCATGTCAATTGGCTCTCCTTGTTCTAAGCCAGGCTCGATACCTCGCCCAAATCGCTCGAAACCAATGTCACTCTTCAATCCAGCCGAGCCTGCCGTCAGATCTCCGTAATAGGCCGAGAAAGAATAGGTGGTTGCTTGTGTTGCGTTAATTGTTTCAGGGCCATTGGAAAAGCCAATGAAGTGATCCGCTTCAAAGCCATCATCAAACCGTAGACCATCAAGTCGTTGCAGGGCTCCCGTTCCAGCAGGTGTGCCGGGGCAACAGAAAGGATCAACGGCTGCAGGAGCATTACTTCCAATTATTTCATTCATTCCCCCCGGCTCGGAATCGAAGAAGAGACTCAATTTGTTGTAGTTGCTTTCAAGATTGCCGGCGATCAGCATATAGAGCCGGTCACCCACAACGCGACCAAAGAGTTGGTCGATTTCAGACCCGCCTGTGGCTTCGGTTAGGCTTCCGTTAACGGAATTACCATATCCACTGTTAGTGTTTTGAATCGACAGAGCTATCCCATAGATTGATTCATCGCCCATTAAATCTCCGTTGATAACCGGCTGAGCGACGAGAAAGCTCGATAACGAAAGCCATGCCAGATAAGCGATAATTAGTCGGTAGCTTTGATCCACGTTTTTTCACACTTTAATTGAATAGACCAGGTTGTAACCAAGAGGTTAGTCTCTTGGCGATACAAACGAATCTCTTAACCAACAGCTAGAGGTAATACAGCTAGAGGTAGTAATGCCAGGTAGATAGAAACAAAGCCGGCATTTTGGTTAAGCAGTTCCCGAATCAGCTGATTGCAGGAAATCAAAAAAGGCTTCAGGCTTTTATCTTAACCAAATCTAGGCTTAGGGGTCGAGCAGAGAGCAAAGATTTTTTTGGAAGTATTTCCAATTCCTATCTCATTGCACGAGGTGAAGAATACGCAAAGAAATCACACATTTGCGATAAACTAGTTCACCAATTTCAGCGCCAGATGTTTCAACCAGCTTGGGATTGAATCAATCGAAAAGCCATTCCAATGGCAGTGGTTTCGATACGTAAAATACGTTCGCCGAGGCCGATTCCGAGCCATCCTGCGTCGAGTGCAGCTTGATACTCTTCGTCAGAGAACCCCCCCTCGGGGCCGATGGCGACCTGATACATCGGATTCGGTTCAGTAGCCGATTCGATCTCAGACCAGCTACCACCCGTAGGATGAGCGATTAGTCGCACTGAGTTTTGTGATTCCTGATTCTCCGCCAAGAAATCCTTAAAGGAAGTTGGTTCAGTAATTTGCATCAGCCGATTCCGACGGCATTGCTTGGAAGCTTCAATGACGCCACGGCGTAGTTTTTTGAGCGTACTCCCTTTTAATTCGATGGCATGTTCGGTGACGAGGGGGACCAGCCGTGCAACGCCGATCTCCGTTAATTTCTCGACAAGCATTTTCTGTCGGTCTCCTTTGGGAAGGGCGATCCCCATGGTGACCAACACGGGCGATTCACGATCAATGGCGTGGCGTTCTACGATAGCCAACCGCACGTCGCGTCGTGTCGTGCTTTGGACCTCAGCCGTAAATTCATCCCCCCCGCCGTCAAACAGAGTTACTTGCTGACCAACACCTAATCGCATGACATGCAATAAATGATGTGCATCGGTCCCTGCTAGCACGACCGATGCGTTTCTGCCGATTGGTTCATCCGAGAAAAATCGCTCGCTCACAGAATGCTCGATTGGGGGTTTTATCGAATTTGAAATAAGATTTCGTCACCTGTGCCGACATCTGGCTAGCGGGAATGAAGTCCCTGCCAGCTAATGCCGATTATGACGACAGTAGCCCTTTGTGGCGACGGCCCTTCAAAGCAGTATATGCTAGCACGAAGCTTACGGTAACGTTGGGTGAAATGGGAAGATCGTTCATGTGGTTGGAGAGTTCGTCAATGTATTTATCGCACTGGGGTCTTGCGAATTCGCCTTTTGCGTTGTCGTTTGAAGAACCGTATCCTACCGAGCCTCTTTCCGAGGCGACCGCTCGCGCCGACTATTTGGTGAGCCAAGGGCGTCGCGTTGGCGTGATGCTGGGTGGTCGTGGTTGGGGCAAATCGACGTGCCTTTCGGCAATCGCTAGCGAACAGCGCCGCAACGGAGCGCAGGTCGCTCGCCTTGATGCTGTCGCCTTAACCGCTCGTGAGTTACTGTGGCGTACAGCCGAAGGCTTGGGCGCTGCACCCGACCCTGCCGATACGCATATGACTCTTTGGCGTCGTATTGAAGATCGGCTTGCGGAGAATCGTTGGCAGGGTAAATCGACGCTCTTGCTTGTCGATGATGCATGTGAGCTAGGTCCTGATTCGCAACAGCAGTTAGCGCGCCTTGCTCGACTTGAGCAACACAGCGACTCGAAGTGGACGATCCTCATGGCAATGTCTTGCGACATGCTCGAAAGGTTGAACGAATCACTGCTGCATTTAATTGATCTTCGAATCGACCTCACACCTTGGACCGAAGAAGACACGGTTGGCTATTTGCAAACTTCGCTCGTCGATGCTGGTCGCTTTGAACCCATCTATACCCACAGCGCATTGGAAAGGCTCCACGAGTATGCCGAGGGGGTTCCCCGACACATTGTTCGCTTGGCCGATTTTGCATTGCTCGCTGGCGCGAATCAAAAGGTTGATCAAATTGGGGTAAATTTGGTCGAGCAAGCTTTTGCCGAAATGCGTTGGACCCCCAAGACGGTCACGTTGGTCAGTTGATAGCATTTAGGGATTAATGCCATAATCTTTTCATAATCTGGCACATGAATTGCCCTCACTAGCATAGAACAGTCTGTTGGACTGTCATCAGGCGCGATTAACTGAGGTTTCTGGGGTTTTTTCAGAACCCTGTCGCTTAATGAACGCCTGATCTGCATAAAAAATAGGCATCTCTTTGTGACCTGAGCATGTGGTATCAACCAACTGGCTACGACGAAACATTTAATTCCGAGGGTCTTCCTAGGCCCGTTTGCCAAGATTTTCTTGAACGGATCGAGACGCATGGCCTCGATCAACTCGCAACGCATCAAAAAGCTGCGGAATTACAATTGCGCAATGCGGGGATCACCTTCAATGTCTATGGGCATGAGGAAGGGGTTGAAAAGGTCTGGCCCTTCGACATTATGCCGCGCGTGCTCGACGCCAACGAATGGCAAGATATCGAGAAGGGTCTTCATCAGCGCGTGACAGCTTTGAACCTGTTTATTGATGATATCTACAATGACCAAAACATCTTAAACGAAGGAATCGTACCAAAGGATTTAATCCTAGGGGCAGCAACTTATCGGCCCGAGATGCAAGGGTTCAGCCCGACCCACAAAGCATGGTGTCATATCAGTGGCGTTGATTTGGTGCGCAATGACGATGGCAAGGTTTACGTCTTGGAAGACAATCTTCGCTGCCCCTCTGGTGTTTCCTACGTTTTAGAAAACCGCGAGGTCATGGAGCGAAGCTTTGCGCGTGTTTTTGAAGGTGTCTCGATTGCACCGATCGAAGAATATCCCGAACGGCTCTTGCAAACCTTGCTTTCGTGTGCGCCCAAGCATGCGGAGAATCCACAGGCGGTTGTGCTTACTCCCGGCATTTATAACTCGGCCTACTTTGAACATACGTTCTTAGCCCAACAGATGGGTGTTGAATTGGTGCAAGGTTGCGATTTGGTCGTGATGGACGACATCGTCTACATGCGAACCACCAAAGGATTGCGAAAGATCGACGTCATCTACCGCCGGATAGATGATGATTTTCTCGATCCCGAATGCTTTCGAAAAGATTCCTGCATTGGGGTGCCCGGACTGATGCGTGCTTATCGTGCGGGCAATGTTACGCTGGCCAATGCCCCTGGCACAGGCGTTGCTGACGACAAAGCGGTTTACAACTACGTTCCCGACATTATTCGCTATTATCTCAAGGAAGAACCCATCTTGAGTAATGTGCCGACGCACCTTTGCTCGGACCCAGAGATTTGTCAGTACGTTTTGGAAAATCTCGACAAGCTAGTTGTGAAGCCGACTAACGAGTCGGGTGGCTATGGCATTGTGATCGGGCCGCAAGCATCGGAAGAAGAATTGGCGGAGGTTGCCGAGCTAATCAAAGGTAATCCACGAAACTACATCGCCCAGCCGATGTTGAATTTATCGACCGTGCCGACTTTGATCGACAAAAAATTAGCCCCCCGTCATGTCGATCTGCGTCCCTTTGTGCTTGCTGGCGAAGAGGTCTACGTTATGCCAGGCGGATTAACTCGTGTCGCTTTGGTCGAAGGTTCGACGATCGTCAATTCCTCGCAAGGGGGTGGTAGCAAAGATACTTGGGTACTACGAAACGTTTCAAATTGATCGTTGGAAAGTGCAATTAATACGAAGGGGCCTCGTATTTTAGGTTCTGACAGGTATATCAAGATTCACACAGGTGACTTTCGAGAAGCGAAGGCGGAGATAAGACCACGATGCTGAGTAGGACGGCAAGCGCTATCTATTGGATGTCACGTTATATCGAACGCGCTGATAATGTCGCGCGGTTTATCGACGTCAACTACAACCTAACGCTCGGCGAAGATCTCGACATTGGCCAACAGTGGGCCCCCTTGATCTACATCAGTGGCGATCAGGAACTATTCGATGAGCTGTATGATGAACCGATACGCGAAAATGTGATTCAATTTCTAGCCTTTGATTCGCGAAATCCGAATTCGATTCTCTCTTGCGTTATTTCGGCTAGAGAGAATGCACGGAGCATCCGCGAGTCGATCTCGGCGCCTTTGTGGGAGCATATCAACCGCTTCTACCTGTTGGTCCAAGAGGCAGCTAAGAACCCCAATTTGTTGGTTGATCCCATTAATTTTTGCGACGACGTCAAAAACGCAAGTCATACCCTGGTCGGAGTGACTTACACCACGATGTCACACGGCGAAGCTTGGCACTTTATGCGGATTGGCCGATTGCTCGAACGGGCGGACAAAACCTCGCGCATTGTCGATGTGCAGTATTTTCATCTATTACCTAACGCAACGGATATTGGCACCTCAGTCGATCTGATCCGTTGGAATGCGTTGCTCCGTTCGACTAGTGCCTTGACGATGTACCGAAAGGTCCATGGGCGAAGCACCCCCGAAAAGGTGGCTGACTTCTTGCTCCTTGACAGAGATTTCCCTCGGGCCATGCGATTTTGCCTAACGAGGATCCAGACTTCGGTCAGCGAAATCACGGGAAGTCGCCCCGGCACGTTCACCTGTCGGACCGAGCAGCTGACAGGGCGATTGCGTACCGAAATGGACTACACAGGCATTGATGAGGTCATTTCCCAGGGGTTACATGAGTACATTGACCTTTTTCAGCAACGATTGAACCAAATCGGAGAAGCCCTACAAGTCGACTTCTTTTCTTTAGGTACGGATGCCTAGGCGATTATGGCGAATTATAGTGTGTGGTAGGATATCTACCCCCGTTTGCCCTACCCTTACATCCTCTCCCGCCTGATTAGCTTCCGATGAGTATCCACGTAGCGCTCCACCACAAGACTTCCTACAGCTACCCTCGTGCCATTGACTTGGGACCGCAAGTCATTCGGCTGCGCCCTTCGCCCCACTGCCGGACCCCGATACTCAGTTATTCGATGCGGGTAACTCCGTCGGATCATTACATCAATTGGCAACAAGACCCGTTTGGTAACTACTTGGGGCGCTGTGTCTTCAATTCAAAAGCGACTTCGTTTTCGGTTGAGATCGATTTAGTTGCTTCGCTTTCGTCGATCAATCCATTTGACTTCTTCATGG
>CAYGQU010000136.1:0-7245 GCA_964352045.1 uncultured Planctomycetaceae bacterium | reverse complement strand
ACCAAAAGTGGCACGGCCCGCTCAGAAGATTACCGCAAAGCGATGAGCACCCTTCGAGCAATGCGACGGCAGTACCCCACTCTCGGAGGCGAGGTGATGAGCGCCGAATACAAAGCCTTAGAAAAAGTGATCGAGAGGGCCATGTGATGCAACCCCACCGGTTAACGAAAACTCTTGGCATGACGATTCTTTTCATGAGTTTCATCGCTAGTGGAATCGAAGTACATGCTGACCGCGTTCGCACAGTCGATGAATCTATTGAAGGGAAGATCACCCAAACATCACGCCAAGCCATTCGCCTCGAAACTGACACTGGAATGCGTGAAATTGAAGCCAACGATGTCATCGGCGTCTTGTATGACGAAGAGCCGTCGGGTCTCAGCCAAGCTCGCATTAACTTGGCCAATAGTGGTTATCGGACCGTACTCGAACGGCTTGACGGAGTAGAATTTTCAATTCTAGCCAATCCCTTTCTGAAAGATGACTTAGCTTTTATGAAAGCTGAAGCGAGCGCACGCTTAGCCATTAACCAACTAGCCGACCCTCGTGAAGCGGGTCGCCTTGTTGTTGGTCATCAAAAAGATTTTCCAACTAGTTTTCATTATTTTCAAACAGTCGAGACACTTGGCGATTTATTGCGATCGATGGGCCGCTTTGATCGGGCAGTAAAACAGTACGACTTGTTGAGCAAAGCCCCTTGGTCAACCTATCAAGCAAAGGCGGCCTACCTAATTGGGCTCGTTCGACAGCAGCAAGGGAACCACGCCGAAGCGATTGTTATGTTCAATGAGGCCATCACTCTTGTTGGAAATAGCGAAGTGAACAATTTAACATTACAACTCCAACGAATTGATGCTGAACTAGCCAAGACAACTAGCATGGCTCAGACCGGCCAACAATTGCAAGCACTTAAGCAAATCCGCCAAATTATTCTTACAGAGAATTTCTCCTCGACAAATGCGCCTTCGGCTCCTCCTGCGGATGAGGTTAAGCAATACGCCCGTGCGGCTGGCTATCATGCCTTGGGCAATTATTATCTTACCCAAGGGAATACGACCGATGCGCTGCTCGCTTTTTTGCGTGTCGATTACCTTTATGATCAATTCAAACCGATTCATGCTGAGGCGTTGTATCGTACCGTTTCGCTTTGGAACCGCTATGGCGAGCCCGAGGCAGCCAAACTCGCCCAAAGCAAATTGCGAAGGCTCTATCCCGAATCCCGTTGGGCCTCGGGGGATAAATAGAATACCGATACCAAGTTTAACAAAGGTAAATTGCCATCCTGTTTCAGCATCGAATTTAAATTCGAGTCGATGCGAATTCCGAATTCGCTAAACGAATCGAGGATGCAAAACCACGCCTATACGTTATAAAGAGACGATCTCATGCAAGGGATTAGCAATTTTAGCGACGATTAACTGGCGGAACTGATAGCCCAAATTATTGGCAAGGAGACAAGATGCAGGCCCCTGGCTCAAAAAAAACATTCCTCGGATTCAAGTCCAAGCACATGATGTTTATTGCATTCGTGTTGCTTCTCATTTTGAACAGTTCGACTCCCAGCATCAGTTGGGCACAAGAAGAACCTGCCGAGGTGGTTGCTGAAGCGGCGGTACCAGCCGCGACGGACACGCCCCCTACGCCTGCTCGCAAGAGTTATTTAGGTTGGGCGTACGAATCATTGGGCCCTGGCTACAGTTTAATCTTTCTTTCGCTTTCATTCACCTTGATGGCCCTGTTCGTCATGAACCTCGTCAAAGCGACTCGATCAAGCGTAGCGCCGGAGGATTTGGTTCAAGCGTTTGAGTCGCACCTCGATGCCAAACAGTATAGCGAAGCGTACGAACTTGCCGCGGCTGATGACTCGTTTCTTGGCAAAGTGCTTGCAGCTGGTCTAGGACGCCTTTCGGGCGGCGGGGATTACCCCCGGGCCATTGAAGCAATGCAAGAAGTAGGCGAAGAAGAAAACATGAAGCTCGAGCATCGGCTTAGTTACATGGCGTTGATTGGCACGATTAGCCCGATGGTGGGGCTACTCGGAACCGTGCAAGGGATGATCGCTTCGTTTAATGTCATAGCGACCTCGCCGACGACGCCCAAGCCGAGTGAACTTGCCCAAGGGATTTCCACGGCACTTTTTACAACGCTCATTGGCCTTGCCATCGCGATTCCTGCTTTGGCGATTTACAACATTCTCCGCAATCGCGTCGCTCAATTGGTGCTTGAGGTAGGAATCATCAGTGGTGGCTTGATGAGTCGTTTTGAAAAACAAGACAAACCCTAACAGGCGAGTGCCACTTAGCAGTGTTTCAAGGTAATGATGCGGTAAAGAGTAAATCATGCGATTAACAAAAGGTTTGAAATATAAAATTGTCGAAGGGGATATGACCCCCATGATCGACATGACGTTCCAGTTGATCGCCTTCTTTATGGTTTTGATTAACTTTTCTGACGTCGAGCAAGACCAGCGGGTCAACTTGCCTGCGAGCGAACTAGCAAAGCCCCCCGACACAGCCTATGTCGAGCCCATCACCATTCAGCTGACGGAAGACGAAACGATCCTGTTTGGTGGTGAAGAGTTGTCAATTGATGAGTTGTTTGTCGCCCTGCGGCGCGAAACGCAATTGCTCAAGGCGTACGGCGATGGTCGTATTGATGAAGCGACGGTCGTCATCCGGGCCGATCTCGAGTCGCGCACCGGAATGGTGCAAGAGATTATCAAAGCATGCCAAGACGTAGGGCTTGATACGTTTGCCTTGCGGGGCCGTCAGAGCGATGTCCCGACGTTGATCGAATGATTGTTACCCATTAGGTCAGAATACCAAATATCCTTTAACAAATCGTCATGAAATTTCGCCATACGGATCACCGCGACGAAGTCACCTTGCAGATGACACCGATGATTGACATCGTGTTCCAGCTGCTAATCTTCTTCATCATGACTTTCAAAATTGTGCTACCCGAGGGGGATTTCAATATCCGTATGCCGTTGCCTGCTTCTGACGCCCCCGCAGCGCCAAGCGAAACGCCTACCTTAACGCTCGCCATGCGGGCCGATGCATCGGGCGAACTTAATAAGCTGCAACTCGGTACGCGACTGTTTGAAGGAAACGACCGTTTCGCCCAGTTGCATACTTACATTAGGGGCTTGGTCGATGACTCTGGAGGACCAGGCACGGCCGACGACCAAGAGGTTGAAATCGACGCCGATTACGATTTGAAATACAATTACGTCATGCGAGCCATTACCGCTTTGACGGGTTATCTAGAAAATGGCCAACGGTATCAGCTCATCGAGAAGGTGCGTCTGACGCCAGTCAATTCCGAATAGTCCTGCTTGCTATTTCATCATTTATCTCTCAATTCCACCCACTTGGGGGATTCAACTTGACTCGCTAGTTACTGCCCCCTACGCTGTAGGAGCACGGGGACAAAAGCCTCTTTGCACGCGAAAAAGCCGACCCTTTGGTCGGCTTTTTCTATCGGAGGTCTATTTTGGCGACTCTTGTTGCTCTCGCCACGAGCTGCAAATCGCCTAATTCCTCCTTAAATTTGGACAATTCGGACAACCTGACAATTCGGAGCGCCTCGCCAGATCGGGGCCAAAACGCCATGAATGCAAACGAAATACTAAGAATCGTCGATGCGATTCATCTCGATAAAAATATCGAAAAGAACATCGTTTTTGAGGGGATCGAGCAGGCGCTCGTCTCGGCTTTGACGAAGTATTATGGCGAAGAGGCTGTCATCACGGTTGCAATCGACCGCAAAAGTGGTGAAATCGACGCGACTTGCAACGACGAAAAACTTGACTCCGAAGAAGTCGTAGGTCGAATTGGCGCTCAGACGGCCAAACAGGTAATGATCCAAAAGATTCGTGAGGCAGAGCGCGACGCCCTTTACGATGAATACAATGACCTCGTTGGGCATATGGTGAGCGGCCTGATTCATCGCTACGAAGGGGCAGCCGCCACGGTCGCCCTTGGCAATGTTGAAGCGATCTTGCCTCGCAGTGAACAGATTCCTGGTGAAACGCATAGCGTAGGAGATCGGGTTCGGGCCACTGTTTACGAAGCGCGTAAAGCAGGCACACGCGTAAAAGTGATTTTGAGCCGTCGTTCACCTTCGCTCGTCCAGCGATTGTTTGAACAAGAAATTCCTGAAATTGCCGATGGCGTGATTGAAATTCGTGCTATGTCGCGTGAGCCTGGGTACCGATCCAAAGTGGCTGTTTTGAGCAGTGACACACGGGTCGATTGCGTCGGCGCTTGTGTCGGTGTGCGTGGAAATCGGATTAAGAACATTGTCGATGAACTGGCGGGCGAACGAATCGACATCGTCCGTTGGGATGATGCCCTGGAGGTGCTGATTCCGAATGCCCTACAGCCAGCAGAAGTCGATCAGGTGATCCTTTGCAAAATGCTAGGACGTGCTATTGCCCTCGTGCAAGAAGACAATCTATCGCTTGCGATTGGGCGTCGGGGTCAAAATGTACGCTTGGCCAGCAAATTGTCAGGCTGGGACATCGAGATCATGACCCAAGAAGAATTGGCCGAATCTATCGACCGGGCCATCGAAGGCTATTCATCAATCGAAGGGCTCGAACTAGAAGTAGCCGAGCGATTGGTTGAGGAAGGATTCCTTAGCTACGATGACCTCTCCATCATCGAGCCTGATGATTTGATGGCGATTGGCAATCTGACGGCAGAACAGGTCGATCACATTGTCGAACAAGCCGAAGCCCGGGCCGAGCAAGCCGAAGAGGCAGCTGCTCAAGCACGACGAGACAAACGGGAGCAAGAACGCAACGCCCCAGAAGAAGCGGCTGAAACGCCTACTGAAGCAGCTCCAGCCGAAGCATCTGACGAACCAGACTCAGCGGAAGTGACTTCGGAAGAAGCCTCCACAGCGGCAGTAGATGAACCTGTCGCAGAAGCGGAGGCCGAAATTGAGGAGTCAAAGCCCGAGGCCGAATGAGGCATTTAGAGCCAAAAGTAAGCTGATTAGCTTGCTGTTTGGCCTATGCTTTTAGGCTAGAGAGTTCTTGAAATGATGCTGAACGAGGTTCTCAAGGATTGTTTTCCTCAGGTAGCTGACCACAAATTCGGCGGTTTCAGGGCAGAATTTGCCTGAATTCTCGGTTAGGCACTCCCCCTAGGCGGGCAGAACATGCAATAATGCTAGGCTACACTATTTTTTGGGGCAAAGCCTTTATAAGGTTTTTCCCTAGGAGACAGCTTGCTGGGAACCAAGAGGATTGAGCGCCAAAAAGATTGGGGCTCAAAAGGGTTGGGCGCCATACAGGAGCATTCCTGTCGTTGGGGATCTTGCCAAAAAAGATTTCGCGTGGCCTGATCAACCAAAGCATGACCAGTAAAAATTACATAGACGAACAATATTTGAAGAGAAGCAAACTTACTTTAGCAGCACTCGTTAGAAACCCATTGGCTTGGTGCCATATTGGTTTCATGTGCCTGACGGCTGGGTGACTGCATTATTTATTGGAGGCATGCGGAATGGTTTCGTGATTGCAAACGTTTCAGAACTGAAACATTCGCTCAGTGTTGATGGCAATTTAAGCAACCAAGTTTTTGGTTGCCCGGTCTTTCAAAACTGAACTTTGCGAACCGCCGCTTGCCAATGTCTGTTGGATGACCGTGGTCATCCACACAGCTTGTTAGCACGGAGAATTACGACTTGGCGGTCCGCATATACGCACTCGCGAAAGAACTTTCCTACGACAGCAAGGAGCTTGTCGAAGTCTGTGCACGCGCTGGTGTAACGGGTAAGGGTTCTGCATTAGCTAGCCTCTCAGACGAAGAGGTGGCCAAAGTTAAAGAGTACCTCAAAGGAGGTACGAAGTCGGGTGGCAAACCGGGTAAGGCTGCTAAAGCCGCGCCACCTGCCATGGAAAGACCAACCGGCACGGCTCGCGGTGACAAACTAAAGACAATCACCGCTCCTAAAGCGGGGCTTTCTGCCAACGCCAAACTCAAGCGAACTCCTGCCGAAGTCGCTGCTGACACGGTGGAAGAACTGTCGCCAGGAACAACAGCTGCTGAGTCGGAAGCGTCAAAAGTTGCTGCGGAGGAGACGACCGCGCTTTCGACGGACGCTGGCCAGGTTGCCGATAGCCAATCGCAGGTGGGTGATTCGCCAGCCGATAAGAGTGATGGCAATCAAGATGCCGCAGCTCAAGATGCAACGGATGCTAACGATCTATCGAAACCAGGCCCGTTGGCTCGCATGATGGGTCGTGAGGAGTACGTTCGGCCTGGCAATCAAACTGGCAAAATGCCTGTGGTTGGCAACAAGGGAGAGGCAGGACGTAAGAAACCAGGCGAGAATCAGGCGAAAGCAAGACCTGTTGTAAAGCTTGCGGCCATGCCGACACCTGCTGAGAAGAAAAAAGCACCGACCAAGAAAAAAGATGAGGCTCCTGCGCAGAAGCCCGACATGAAATTGCCAGCCGATGTCCTTGGTCGAGGCGGGCAGGGGGCGAAACCCCTAGCGGCGCAACTCCAGCGTGCTGAAAGAACCCTTGAAGCCGCTAAGCTCAAGGACAAGTCGCTAGCAGAAGAAGGGGGACGCAAAGGTCGTAAAGGAACCCCAAGCCGAGAGGAGGGGGGCCCTATGCTCGGCGGTCGTGAGCAACGGCAACTCAATCGCAACCGTGGTTCGCGCGGTGCGAATCGTCCTCGTCGCATTTTGCGTCGTACGAGGCGCTCGGGTCTCAATACGGCCGCTCCGCGAAAAGATCGCATTAGTGTGCAGCTTCCTTGTACTGTGAAGGAACTTTCCGAAGCAGCCGGTGTTCCTGCGATGCAAATCCTTAAGCTATTACTCGAAGAAGGGGTGATGACCACGATCAATGCCCAAATCGATTTAGAGCTTACCGAATACATTGCCGAAATGTTGGGTGCCGAGGTTGATTTTATTCAGCCCGAGACACTCGAGGATAAAGTCCTTACGAAGCTTGATGAACAAGAAGATCCTGAAAAAGATCTCGTGCCACGAGCACCGGTCGTAACGTTTCTTGGGCACGTCGATCATGGCAAGACATCGCTCCTTGATAAAATTATTGGTATCGAAGTCGCTGCGGGTGAGTCGGGTGGAATTACCCAACATATCCGTGCCTATCAAATCGAAAAGAATGGCGAACCAATCTCATTTGTTGATACACCCGGTCACGAAGCATTCACCGAAATGCGTGCTCGGGGTGCTGGCGTAACGGACATTATTGTC
>CAYGQU010000135.1:6319-7261 GCA_964352045.1 uncultured Planctomycetaceae bacterium | reverse complement strand
CTCCACAGCCAAATAGGCCAGCGCACGATTCTTAAGCTTTTTCAGATCGATGACTTCTCCCACTGCCAAGCGTAGTGGCTTGCCAACAGGGAGGTCGGTATTGGCGCCGACCAGGGCGACGGTTTGATCTTGCAGAATTTTTAATTTTGGCCCAACAAGTGCGATTTCAAGCACCGGCATCGCTTCATGATTGCCAACCAGCCAATTGGCCAAGCAGGCCGATTCGTAGTCCATCACGCCCCCCGGCGTTACACCAATCGCTTGTGAGCCCCAGCGACCGAGATCTTGAATAGACGTTTGCAAGCCGGGTGTCATGACCTCGAACCGAGGTAAGTCATCGGCGTTTTGATGCGGAATCGTTTGCGGGTCGGAGTGCTGTCGCTGTCGGAACGAATCAAATTCTTGAGTGTCGATTGGGCGAAACCGAACGTGGTCACCGGCTTGTAGTATTGAGGGAGCCGACTTCTTAGGATCAAAAAGCCTTAAAGGAGTGCGGCCGAGCAAATTCCATCCACCTGGTGAATCGAAGGAATAGATCCCTGTCTGGGCTCCTCCGATGCCAACACTTCCTGCAAGTACTTTCGTTCGTGGCACACAACGCCTTGGCATGGCCAGCGAAGGATCGAGCCCTTCAAGATACGGGAATCCTGGCATGAAGCCAATCATACGTACTTGATAAGAGCCCTTTACATGGCGATCAATGATTTCGTCAATTGATAGACCCGAGTGAGTAGCGATAGCGTTAAGATCTTCGCCATCGTAGACAATAGGAATTTCGATAACTCTTGGTAACAGTTGCGTTTGCTCTGGAGTTTTCTCAAGTGTCCGCAGAACCCAATCGGTCAGGACTTTGTTAGGGGTCTGCTTGGGGTCAAAGTGAACAACGATCGTTTCATAAGCGGTCACAACATCGCGAACGCCTGCTAGAGACGGTTTCAATAG
>CAYGQU010000135.1:0-6309 GCA_964352045.1 uncultured Planctomycetaceae bacterium | reverse complement strand
CTGTCGTGAATTCGATTGGGCTGATCACCTAAATGAATTCGTAACGCCGAATCTCCCAGAGGATCTATTTCAATCGAACAGTCATCGAGCTGATAGCGCACGCTTGATTCCCCTGCAAAGTGATTGGCCCATTGAAGAGTTGGTATCGACTCAAGAAGGCGAGTCATCGAGCAGCCTAACCGGCACGCCTCGTTCTGCCATAATCCGCTTTGTCTCGGCTATTGAAAATTCGCCAAAGTGAAAGATGCTGGCTGCGAGTGCAGCGCAAGCTTTTCCCTTGAGAATCACATCAGCCAAGTGGTTAGGATGCCCGGCTCCACCGCTGGCGACGACAGGCACGGATACTGCTTCGGCTACAGCTCGAGTAATCTCAAGATCGTAACCATCTTTCGTGCCATCGGCGTCCATCGAAGTGAGCACGATTTCACCCGCACCGAGACGGACAACTTCCTTTGCCCATTCAACGGCTTGAAGCCCTGTTGGCATTCTACCGCCACTTACGAAGACTTCCCAAAACTCCTTGCCATTGCGAATCACACGTTTAGGATCAACGTTAACAACGGTTGCACAAGCGCCAAACGCCCGGCTTACTTCGGTCACAAGAGAAGGTGTTTTGACCGCAGCTGAATTGATGCTGACTTTTTCGGCGCCTGCTTGGATTAGCCGACGGGCATCTTCGATCGTTCGGATACCTCCACCGACCGTCAGCGGCATGAAAACCTGCTCGGCAACGCGGCTTACCATATCGGCAGTTATGTCACGACTTTCGTGGCTGGCAGTGATGTCGAGAAAGACAAGCTCGTCGGCTCCTTCATCTTCGTAACGACGCGCTACATCAACCGGATCACCCGCATCGCGCAGATTGACAAAATTTGTCCCTTTTACGACACGGCCACGATCAACATCAAGGCAAGGAATCACTCTGGCGGCTAGCATGTGACAAAAGCTGACGATTGCAGGAAAATCGGATTTGTGGAGCAACAAGGCGATTAAAGACACTGGGACTATCCTAAAACACATTTACAGACCTGGCTATGCTTTTAGGTGGGTATTTAGTGACTCGCAAGTTCAGTAGTCCAACATCAGGCGTACGAATCGAGAGACTACAACAGGCTTATTATCATAATAATCGGAACTTTCGACATAATGCCAACATCATTGTATCCAAGCTGATCGGATAGAATGTTTAGTCAATCTCCGTGCACACAAGGGTGGCGTATGTTTCGAGGTTCGTACCTATCACTACATGGCTGATTTTTAGCGATTCCACCCAATAACATTGTCTCAGAATAGGCTTGCTTAGAACAACTAAGTCAACCTGAATAAAAGACAAAGAGCATATTTATGGTTCCTTATGTGACCTTACTTGGCGTATTAAAGTACTTGGATGTCATCAAGGACGCTGCCTCATTCTCAGGCGCTTTGCCGATCGTAGGCCTCCTTATGATGGCAGTCTTGGTAGTTTTGATTCCTACCTGGAGTCCATCTAGGTGGATCACTTTTAGCCTTATTTTGCTTTTCGTCACGCTTCAACGCCCCGAAGAGACAAGGTATCACGACATGCGGATGTCGTATTTGGTCCAGCCGGCGGTTGGGCTTTCTCGACAAGTAACGGTTGCTCTCCTGACTTGTCTAGGAATTGGAGGCCTTTTCATTAGCCGAGGAGCGCGCCGAAATATTTTCGATCCGTCAACGCTCGCTTTCTTAGCGTTACAGTTCCTACTTTGTATTAAAATGCTTACAACGGGCATCTATGAACGCGCGCTACTTTCTTTTTTCGTCTTTGCATTAACCTACTCGGGCATTGTTGTTGGTTTAGGTTGCTCGATGCAAAAAATTACCGATTGTCACAAAGTGCTCTGGAGCATTCTCGCGGGAGTGGCTGCAATTGATCTTTTAACGATCCATGAATTGGTTGTCAAAAAAGCAGGTGTTGTTATTAACAACCGCCTTTTTGCCATAACCGTCAATCCACAGACAGCAGGAACCATTTTTGCGCTAACCATTGTCTTGATTTGCTACCTACTGACTTGCACAAAAGGAATGCGATCTAATTTAGTCAAACCACTGCTCATAGCGATGCTCGGATTTACAACTATCTTCCTACTTTGGACAGGTTCTCGAACCGGTTTGCTATCTGCCGTGGTTGGTATCTCGGTTTTGTTTTATGACAAGATCAGTAATCTGATCTTGGTCGTTATCTTGCTTATCGGAACAGCGTTTATTGCTTCGCAAGTCTTTGAAGATTCCCTCGAACATTCGGGACGTCTGCTAAGTACGCAGAATACACGATCGGCTGCTTGGGAACGCATGCTCGAGACCTACCTAAACAATCCGGTTTTTGGTGCAAAAACTGGCAATACGGTTTCAGCAGGAGAATCATCCTACTTGTCTGCAGCCGCCAACATGGGAACTATTGGAGTCATCTTCATGACTGCCCTGGTAAGCAGTTTTTTACTACTATGCTACAAATTGCTAAGATACAGGCATCTTCTCGGTGAACATGCAAGGCTAGCTTGCTTGGTCGTCAGTGGTGTCATAACGATTATGGTTGCTTCGATCTTGGATGACTACTTGCTTGGAACGACCTCGTTTCAAACGTATTTCTTGTATGCTTACCTAGCGGTGGGCACATTCTTACTTGAGTACATTAATCAAATGAAAAAAGGTGTGCGCGGTGATCGCATGGTAAATCAAACTTTGCCTCACTAACCATGGCCAAGTACGCTAAGATCTTCGTGCTTCCGAAAATTCGGAAATTTTGCATTCAGGCAAGCTCTCGAAAAATAACCGACCATAGGGTTTGGTCACGATCCGTGGATCAAGCACTACGACCGTTCCGTGATCTTTCTTGGTACGAATAAGCCGACCAAAGCCTTGCTTGAACTTGATAACGGCTTCGGGTAGCTGATAATCACGGAACGGGTTACCACCGGCTGAGCGGATTGATTCGAGTCGGGCTTCTAGCAAGGGTCGGTCAGGCACACTAAACGGCAGCTTGGCGATAATAACCAGTTGCAAAGCATCACCCGGCACATCAACACCTTGCCAAAAACTATCCGCACCAAGTAACACGCTGCGCGGGTTTTGTTTGAACATCTCAACCATCTGCGAGCGAGGCGTCCCCTCGGCTTGACTAATAAGTCGCAAATTCCATTCAGCAAGCCAAGGTGTAAGCATACTGCCGACACGTCGCATCATATCGTAACTAGTAAAGAGTACAAAAGCTCGGCCATCGGTTTGCGAAACGTGATGCTGTATCTGTTCAACGCACGCTCGTTCGTAGGCGGAGCGTTCAGCCGATGGATCGGGCATCGTTGGTAGGGTGATGAGCCGCACTTGTTTGGAATAATCAAAGGGGCTACCTAGTTGCACCGCATCGCATTGCGTTAATCCAATGCGTGATTGAAAAAACTCAAAACGGGGGTCACCTTTCAAGCGATGGTGATGCGATTGGAGTCGTTCATTGCCCGTAGCGCGCTTAGCGGCTTCGTTAGCTTCTTGTCCAACGGCAAGCGTAGCGCTTGTTAGCACCACAGTACGAACTTGCTCAAAAAGCGTTTCGCGTAGTTCGGGGCCTACATCAAGTGGTGCGGCTCCGAGAGAAACGCGTGGAGGCCCGCGTAGGCTTTCGCGGGATTCAATCCAATAGACATTCCCTTCTTCTGATTGCGTGCGCCAAGCTTCGATTGCACCGGCAAGACTGACCAAGCGATCGTGGGCGGCAGTGTAGTCTTGGCGTTCCACGTCATTATCAAACCCGTCACCAGCTCGTTTTACTTTTCGTGCTAAGACCAACAATTCACTGCTTAAGCTTGGACCAACGAGCTCGGGTGTCGTAACGCGACCATTCTCGGGACCATGCCGAACGCCCCACTCCCACAAGTCGCCAAAAAATTCATCGGCAACATGGCGACAGGTATCAACTTGTTTCATGCAATCAACAAAGTTTTTTTCGATCAACAAACCTTTCTGTGTTCGATCATTGTACAGCTTATTGAGTAGGTACTCGACTTGACCAGTCGTTACTTTTAGTCCGAGATGATCACCGGCAACTGACTCGACGGTGTGCGCTTCGTCGAGCACCACCATATCGTAGTCTGGCAAGAGGCTAATGCCTTGCCGACGCAAAGCGATGTCGCTGAAAAGTAAAGCGTGATTCACGACCAACACCTGGGCATGCTGCATGCGCCGACGAGCCGCATAATAAAAGCACTCGGCATGGCTTGGGCATCGACGCCCCAAACAATTGCCACTGTCGCTAGCGACTTCATCCCAAACTTGGTTGTCAGGAGAGCGATCAAGATCCGAGACCGAACCGTCGGTCGTTTCTTTACTCCAACGCCTTATAGCCCGTAATTCGGATAATTGCTCTTCCTTATCAAAGAGGCTTCCAGCGCGCGCGAGTGCCGCATCGAGTCGCCGAAGGCTTATATAATTACGGCGACCCTTAACCAAAACAGCCGAAAACTCTCGCGGTATCACTGCGTTCAGTAGTGGTAAGTCCTTGGCAACGAGCTGCTCTTGTAAAGCAATCGTATGGGTTGAGATGACGACCCGAAGGGGCTTATGCTTTTTGGCAGCCTCGGGGTTACGGGGAGGAGGTTTCGTTGCCGCTAAGATGGCTGGTACCAAATAGGCAAAACTCTTTCCAACCCCGGTGCCCGCTTCGGCAATGAGATGGCGCCCCGCAGAGAGCGAATGCTGCACCGCTTCGGCCATGGCAAGTTGCTCGGGCCGGGTCTCGTAGTTGGGTAAACGCCGTGCTATCGATCCCTCGGGACCAAGGATATCCAAAACGGTTAGCACTTTGTCATCTTCCATGATCTTCCAATCGATACGATTCCGTTGGGAAAGAATCTTCTTCAGGTGCTATTTGTTTTTTCTTGCAAGGGCTAAATCCATTAGATTAGCTTGCTGAAATTATACCAAACCTAATTGAGAGGTGGTTGCCAGGTAATAACCCCTTCTTCGGGGCTACTGGCGGTAGCGTAGAGACGCTTAGGAATTCGGCCTGCTAGGTAACTGTTGCGACCCGCTTCGCAAGCGGCTCGCATCGCGTCGGCCATGAGAAGTGGGTTCTTGGCATGAGCGATCGCGGTGTTTAGCAAAACGCCATCGACTCCCAATTCCATCGCAGTAGCTACATCACTAGCAGAGCCAACTCCCGCATCGACGATGACGGGATAATCTGGATCGTCCTCCTTGAGGTACTCCAAGCAAATCCGAAGATTATTCTTATTCAAAATGCCTTGGCCCGAACCAATCGGACTTCCCGCTGGCATGACACTCGTTGCGCCCACGTTCTTTAATCGCTTGGCAACTACCGGATCATCGCTTGAATAGACAAGTACCTGAAAACCATCGGCTACGAGCTGTTCGGTCGCCTTCACGGTTTCGATAGGATCAGGCAATAAGGTCCGCGTGTCGGCCAAGCATTCGAGCTTTACCCAATCGGCACCGGGGTTTTCAAGCCCCAGCAACAGTTCACGCCCTAGCCGAGCGACGCGGACAGCATCTTCAGCATTGAAACAACCGGCCGTGTTAGGCAGGATCGTATACCGTTTCGGGTCGATCGCATCGAGCAGGCTTTTACCCTCTTTGTCGATAAGCCGTTCACGGCGCACGGCAACGGTAAGGCAATCGGCACCTGACCGCTCGAGGGCTTCCCCCATTTGCTCATAGGTGGCGTATTTGCCTGTTCCTACGATCAGTCGGCTTTTCAGCGAGTGGGTTCCAATTTGTAAATGAGCTTCAGGCACGGTAGCGATATTTCAATTAAAGATACTTCAATAGTTGATCTTGAGAAAATATAGATTGGTATTGTGAACGTTAGCCACCACCTACGAGGGTAACGACTTCTAGCTGATCTCCCTCTGTCAATTCCGTCTTGGCATGTTGTGTACGGGGGATCACTTCAAGATTGCATTCCACGGCAACATGGGGGACATGGATTTCGAGCAACGCAAGTAAATCGGTGATGGTTGTCCCCTCAGGTACATCACGTTGCTCACCATTTACAGAAATTTTCATGTCGGTTGTTCTCTATTGATCGCGGACGAAAGCGGTTCGCAACTCGGTTCGGGCTAAGGGAATAAAAGTCCCACGTTGTGTCTTTCCTGCTGATTGGAAACCCGAATTCCATGGCAAGACGTAAGCAACCAACTGGCCAGTCGTTGCTTCGACAACGTAAAGGACCGTGTCGCCAACCTGTCCACCGACGCCTGCTTTGTTCAGATTTCGAGCAATTCCGGTCACCATCATTTTATTTGGATTACGTAGAGATTCTATATTTATATCGTCGGCAAT